>NZ_JBOZRT010000057.1:0-3646 GCF_050789165.1 Azospirillum sp. | reverse complement strand
GGGCCACCACCGTCTTGTCGGTGCGGGCGAGCAGCACCGCGGCGATCAGGGCACCGAGGAAGCCGGTCGCCCCGGTGAGGAGCACCGCCTCACGCCCGGCGTGATGGAATCGGCAGGGTAGAACCGTGCGCATGGTCGTTTCTCCTCTGGTTGTCTCTCCTCACCGGGGCAGCGGCGTCAGGCGCGTGAGCAGCACGAGGGCGCCGGGGTCTCCGCCCACGGCCGGCTCTCGTACTCGGCCAGTTCGGCGACCAGCGGCGTCGTCACCTGGGTGTCGAAGCCGACGCGGTCGAGCATCTCCATGTACGTGTCGAGCGCCTCGATGCGGACCGCGTCGAGGTCGGTCTTGAAGCTGTCGAGCTTCAGCGTGCTGCACTGCACGCCGAGGTCGCCGCACAGCGAGACGCAGTTGTAGGACACCATGCTGAAGAGCTGCGGCATGACCTGGCGGTGCGTGCGGCTCAGGCTGCGGTGCACCTCGTCGGCGTCCTTGTCGAGCATGGCCTTGATCCGGTCGATGCCGATCTGCAGGTGGGACAGCTCGTCATGCAGGATGTTGCTGGCGACGCGGGCCGTCTCTTCGTCCGTGTTGCGGCACAGCGTGCGGTAGGCGACCACGGCCATGGTTTCGACCATGATGTCCTGGGCGATGAGGCAGGACGTGAGGTCGTTCTGCAGGGCGGCGCCCTGCACGTAGCGGCGCACCGTCTGCCACTGCGGCTCGACGATCTTCTGCATGACCGGGAAGCCCAGCCGCTGGCCGAGCTTGGCCAGCAGGCGGACATGCTTGGCTTCGTCGTGCGCCTGGTGGACGGTCTCGATCTTCTCTTCGGTGCCGGGCATCAGCGGCACCATGTGGGTGTAGTTGTCGATCGCCATGATCTCGCCGGCGACGGCGTTCGAGGCGATGTAGGCGAGCAGGTCGTAGTAGCGCTTCTCGCGGGACTGCAAGGTGTCCATGGTCATTCTCCTGAGGGGCTGGGGACGATGCGGGGGTCAGTCGATCAGTTCCGGCTGTTCGACCACCCAGTCCACGTTCACGCGGACGTCGATGCCCTTGCGCACCGAGCAGGTGACGGTGCAGTGGCAGCCGAAGCTGTCCTCGCACTGTTGGACCGCCGGGGTGCGCATGGCGATGGTCGGGCGGATGGTGATGTCGACGTGGTCGATGCGCGGCAGGCCGGCATCGTTCGGCTTGACGACGACGACCGCCTCGGTCTCGGCATCGAGCACCTTCACGCCCTGGTTCTTCAGCATCTCCAGCAGCGCCGCCGACAGGCAGTGGCCGAGCGCCGAGCCGAGCAGCGCCGGGGTGGAAGGGCCGCTGGCGTCGCCGACGGGGTCGGGTTCGTCCGAGACGTACGGGGCCCCGTGCACGAAGCCGTCCTCGTGGGCCTGCGATCGGAAGCGGTAGCGCTCCAGGTGCTTGAGGGTGACGGCGAAGCGGCGTTCGGTTTGTCCACGCATATCCATGGTGTAGGGTCTCCGTGTGGGGGTCAGGTGAAGGCAGGTTGCGGGAGGTGCGGACGGCGGGCGCCGGCCGCGGCGAGCAGCGCGGTGGTGCTGGCGCTGCGGTCCTGGTTGACGATGCGGCCGCGGTGCAGCTCGATGACCTGGTCGCAGACGTCGATGCATTCCTCGATCTTGTGGCTCGACAGGACGACGGCGGTGCCGCGGCCGACGAGCTCCTTGATGAGGCTGAGGACGGTGGTGGAACTGCGCGGGTCGAGCGCCGACGTCGGTTCGTCGAGGACGAGCAGGCGCGGCTCGCCCGCCATGGCGCGGGCCAACGCCACGCGCTGCTTCTGGCCTCCGGACAGGCAGCAGGGATACGCGTGCAGCTTGTCGCCAAGGCCGAGGCGGTCGAGGACATCCGCACCCCGCTCCCGCGCGGCGCGGCGGTCGTAGCCCGCCGCCGTCAGCGCGAGCTCGACGTTCTGCAGGGCGGTGCGGGTCTCGAAGAGCCCGACCTCCTGCAACACCGTCCCGGAGCGGCGCCAGACGTGGCGCGCCTCGCGGCTCGATCGGCCGGGGATGCGCGTCCCGAGGATGGTCACGCTGCCGGCGTGGGGTTGGCACAGCCCGTTGATGGTGCGCAGCAGCGTCGTCTTACCCGAACCGCTGGAGCCGCACAGCAGGGTGGTTTCGCCCGCGAGGCAGGCGAAGGACACGTCGTCGAGCAGCCGCTGGCCGTCGCGCTCGACGGCGACGCAGCAGAACTCGACCGTGGGATCGCAGTGTCGATCAGCCATTGGGCCACACCTCAATGCGCTCCTCGACCGGGATCGGCATGGCGCTGTTGGGACCGAACCAGCGGTCGTAGATGACGTCGTAGGTGCCTTTGGCCTGAAGCTGCTGGAGTGCCCGGTTGACGGCATCGCGCAGCTTGGAGTCGTTCTCGCGCAGGCCGATGCCGTCCTGCTTCATGCCGATGGCCTGGGAGGACAGGATGGTGAGGCCGAGGTGCTTTTTGGCGTAGCTGGCCAAGACCTCGTAGTCCTCGGCGTAGCCGGCGATGGCGCCCTGGCGCACCGCCTCGACGGCGGCCTGCTTGTTGCCGAACTCGACGATCTGGTCGGGCGACAACGTCTTGCCGTTTTTGGCGAGCCAGCCGCGCCAGTTGCCGATGGCGTGGCTGCCGCGGCTCATGCCGACGACCTTGCCGACGAGGTCGTCGTAGGATTTCACCTTGCTGCCGTCGACCAGGAAGGTCTGCTTGGACCAGAAGTAGGTCTGGCTGAAATCGACCGCGTCGTCGCGCTTCCAGGTGTGGCTCATGCTGGCCACGGCGACGTCGATCGAGCCGTTCTGCAGGTAGCTGATGCGGGTCATCTCATCGACCGGCACGCGCTCCAGCTTGACGCCCATCTCTTCGGCGACCCCCTGGGCGATGTCGACGTCGAAGCCGACCCACTGGCCTTTGTCGTCGATGAAGCTGTGGGGCGGGTTGTCGCGGCGGATGCCGGCGCGCAGGACACCACGCTCCTTGATGGCGGTCAGAAGCGTCTCGCCAGCTTGAGCTTCCGGAAACGCGCCACCGCTGGACAGGGCGGCCAGCACACCGGCGGTGGCGAACAGCGAACGAAGCAGGGTCCGGCGCGAGACCGGAAATGGCAGGGGACGCGACGTGTCGTGGCTGCCCATGGGCATCCTCCGGAATTGAGCGGTTGCGGGTTCGCAGCGCGCGGCGGAGGGCGATGGGGTATCCGACGCGGCGGCATGCATCCGACCCTGCCGGAGGTGCCTGGGAAAAACTGTGAGGCGGGCCACACGAGTGGGGTGTTAAACAGTCAATGGCGTGCCCCCCGCCGAACGAAGCGGCGGAGGCGAAGTTGATGGACCTCATAATGCTGGAGGGTCCTGGCGGTCAGGAACGCACCCGCGAGGAGTTCGCCGCTCTCCTGACCGCCGCCGGGTTCCGCTTGACCGACGTAATCCCAACCGGCGCGATGGTCAGCATTGTCGAAGCCGTGCCGACGTAGGTGTGTTCGTAGAGGCAGCCGTTTGCACAGGCATGGAGGCCGCCCCAAGCCGGTGCTGGTCCGCTTCTGGCGGATATCGTTGAAAAAGTCGGGCGCTGGCCGAGTGCTACCGTGCCGACCGCGAGGGGCCAGCGGGTAGAGGCCCCCTCATGCCGGGCTGGGTT
>NZ_JBOZRT010000056.1:0-9187 GCF_050789165.1 Azospirillum sp. | reverse complement strand
TTGTTGGCGCCGGTGATGACGCGGCCACGGCGGCCGTTGTCGAACAGGGCGTCGACGGCCTCCTGCAGCATGCGCTTCTCGTTGCGCACGATGATGTCCGGCGCCTTCAGCTCGATCAGCCGCTTCAGGCGGTTGTTGCGGTTGATGACGCGGCGGTACAGGTCGTTGAGGTCCGAGGTCGCGAAGCGGCCGCCGTCCAGCGGTACCAGCGGGCGCAGCTCGGGCGGGATCACCGGAATCACTTCCAGGATCATCCACTCCGGCCGCGACTGCGACACCATGAACGCCTCGATCAGCTTGAGGCGCTTGACCAGCTTCTTGCGCTTGGCCTCCGAGGAGGTGTCGCGCAGGTCCTCGCGGCACTTCTTCTTCTCGTCCTCGAGGTCGAGCGCGGACAGCATGATCCGCAGCGCCTCGGCGCCGATGGAGGCGGTGAACGCGTCCTCGCCGTACTCGTCCTGGGCGTTGATGTACTCCTCCTCGCCCAGCAGCTGGTGCAGCTTGAGCGGGGTGAGGCCGGGCTCGATGACGACGTAGTTCTCGAAGTACAGGATGCGCTCGAGGTCCTTCAGCGTCATGTCGAGCAGCAGGCCGATGCGGCTCGGCAGCGACTTCAGGAACCAGATGTGCGCGACCGGCGAGGCCAGCTCGATGTGGCCCATGCGCTCGCGGCGCACCTTGGAGAGGGTCACCTCGACGCCGCACTTCTCGCAGATGATGCCGCGGTACTTCATGCGCTTGTACTTGCCGCACAAGCACTCGTAATCCTTGATCGGCCCGAAGATGCGCGCGCAGAACAGGCCGTCGCGCTCAGGCTTGAAAGTGCGGTAGTTGATGGTTTCCGGCTTCTTGATCTCGCCGTACGACCAGGAGCGGATCCTCTCCGGGCTGGCGATCGAGATACGGATCTGATCGAAGCTCTGGGGACCCTGGACCTGGCCGAAAATGTTCATCAACTCGTTCATGACCGTCTCCCGCTGGCATAAGCCGCGTTTCGGATAAGGGGACGCGCGGTCGGGAGGGCGTGCGCACACCGCTCCCGACCGGTACTCGGTACTAAGGTCAGTACGTCCGCTGGTTCAGCTCGACGTTCAGGCCGAGGGAGCGCAGCTCCTTGACCAGCACGTTGAACGACTCCGGGATGCCCGCCTCGAAGTTGTCGTCGCCGCGGACGATCGCCTCGTAGACCTTGGTGCGGCCGGACACGTCGTCCGACTTGACCGTGAGCATCTCCTGCAGCGTGTACGCGGCGCCGTACGCCTCCAGCGCCCACACCTCCATCTCGCCGAAGCGCTGGCCGCCGAACTGCGCCTTGCCGCCCAGCGGCTGCTGGGTGACCAGCGAGTACGGGCCGATGGAACGCGCGTGGATCTTGTCGTCCACCAGATGGTGCAGCTTCAGCATGTAGATGTAGCCGACCGTGACCTTGCGGTCGAAGGTCTCGCCGGTGCGGCCGTCGGTCAGGAACACCTGGCCCGAGCGGTCGAGGCCGGCGGCCTCCAGGTGGCGGCAGATGTCCTCCTCGCGGGCGCCGTCGAAGACCGGCGTCGCGAAGGGCACGCCCTTGCGCAGGTTGGAGGCCAGCTCCAGCACCTCGCCGTCGCCGAGGTCGGCGACGTCCTCGCCGTACACCTTCTCGCCGTAGGCATTCTTCAGCACCTTGCGCAGCTCGGCGAGGCGCGCCGGGCCGAGCTTCTCCGCGTCCTGCTTCAGGCCGTGGCGATACTGGTCGAGCGCGTGGCCGATCTGCTTGCCCAGGCCCGCGGCGGCCCAGCCCAGGTGCGTCTCGAGGATCTGACCGACGTTCATGCGCGAGGGCACGCCCAGCGGGTTCAGCACGAGATCGACCGGGGTGCCGTCCTCCAGGTACGGCATGTCCTCCTGCGGGATGATGCGCGACACGACACCCTTGTTGCCGTGACGGCCGGCCATCTTGTCGCCCGGCTGAAGCTTGCGCTTCACGGCGACGAAGACCTTGACCATCTTCATCACGCCCGGCGGCAGCTCGTCGCCGCGCTGCAGTTTCTCGACCTTGTTCTCGAAGCGGTTCTGCAGCGCCTGGATGGAGTCGTCGAAAACCTTGCCCAGGTTCTCGATGCTCTCCATGACCTGCTCGTTCTCGACCGAGATCTGGCGCCACTGACCCTTGGTGAACGGCTCCAGGTCGGCGGCGGCGATGACGCCGCCGGTCTTGAAGCCGCGCGGACCGGTGACCGAGGTCTGGCCGACCAGGATTTCCTTGAGGCGCGTGTAGAACGAGCGCTCCAGGATGGCCTTCTCGTCGTCGCGGTCCTTGGCGAGCTTCTCGATCTCCGCCCGCTCGATGGCGAGCGCGCGCTCGTCCTTGTCGACGCCGCGGCGGGAGAACACGCGCACCTCGACGATGGTGCCGGCCACGCCCGGCGGCAGGCGCAGCGACGTGTCGCGCACGTCGGAGGCCTTCTCGCCGAAGATGGCGCGCAGCAGCTTCTCTTCCGGCGTCATCGGGCTCTCGCCCTTCGGCGTCACCTTGCCGACCAGGATGTCGCCCGGGCGGACCTCGGCGCCGATGTAGACGATGCCGGCCTCGTCGAGGTTCTTCAGCGCCTCTTCACCGACGTTCGGGATGTCGCGGGTGATCTCTTCCTGGCCCAGCTTGGTGTCGCGGGCCATCACCTCGAACTCCTCGATGTGGATCGAGGTGAAGACGTCGTCCTTGACGATGCGCTCGTTGATGAGGATCGAGTCCTCGAAGTTGTAGCCGTTCCACGGCATGAACGCGACGAGCACGTTGCGGCCGAGGGCCAGCTCGCCCAGCTCCGTGGACGGGCCGTCGCCGATGATGTCGCCGGCGGCCACCCGGTCGCCTACCTTCACCAGCGGGCGCTGGGTGATGCAGGTGTTCTGGTTGGAGCGCTGGAACTTCAGCAGGTTGTAGATGTCGACGCCCGGCGCCGTGGAGTCGGCGTTGTCCGTCGCGCGCACCACGATGCGGGTGGCGTCGATCTGGTCGACGATGCCCGAGCGCTTCGCGACGATGGTCACGCCGGAGTCGCGGGCGACCGTGGCCTCCATGCCGGTGCCGACCAGCGGCGCGTCGGCCTTCACCAGCGGCACCGCCTGACGCTGCATGTTCGAGCCCATCAGCGCGCGGTTGGCGTCGTCGTTCTCGAGGAACGGGATCAGCGCCGCGGCGACGGACACCAGCTGCTTCGGCGACACGTCGATGAGGTCGATGGCCTCCGGACGGAACATCAGGTATTCGCCGCCCTGCCGGCACGACACCAGGTCGTTGGCGAAGCGGTTGTTCTCATCCAGCTCGGCGTTGGCCTGGGCGACGACGTAGCGGCCCTCCTCCATGGCGGAGAGGTAGACCACCTCGTCGGTCACCACGCCGTCCGCGACCTTGCGGTACGGGCTCTCGATGAAGCCGTACTGGTTGACGCGGGCGTAGGTGGCCAGCGAGTTGATCAGACCGATGTTCGGGCCTTCCGGCGTCTCAATCGGGCAGATGCGGCCGTAGTGCGTCGGGTGCACGTCGCGCACCTCGAAGCCGGCGCGCTCGCGGGTCAGACCGCCCGGGCCGAGGGCCGAGAGACGACGCTTGTGCGTGATCTCGGACAGCGGGTTGGTCTGGTCCATGAACTGCGACAGCTGCGACGAGCCGAAGAACTCGCGCACGGCGGCGGCCGCCGGCTTGGCGTTGATCAGGTCGTGCGGCATGACCGTGTCGATCTCGACCGAGCTCATGCGCTCGCGGATCGCGCGCTCCATGCGCAGCAGGCCGACGCGGTACTGGTTCTCCATCAGCTCGCCGACCGAGCGCACACGGCGGTTGCCGAGGTGGTCGATGTCGTCGATCTCGCCGCGGCCGTCCTTCAGGTTCACCAGAACCTTCAGGATCTCCAGGATGTCCTCCTTGCGGAGCACGCGGATCTGGTCGTCGGTCTTGAAGCCCAGGCGGGCGTTCATCTTGACGCGGCCCACGGCCGACAGGTCGTAGCGCTCGCTGTCGAAGAACAGGCCGGCGAACAGCGCCTCGGCCGACTCCAGGGTCGGCGGCTCGCCCGGACGCATGACGCGGTAGATGTCGATCAGCGCGTCCTCGCGGGACGCGTTGCGGTCGGCGGCCATGGTGTTGCGGATGTAGGCGCCGACGTTCAGGTGGTCGATCGCCAGGATCGGCAGCTCGTCGATGCCGAGCTTCTCCACCTTCTCCAGGTCCGACGCCGACAGCTCGTCACCGGCTTCGAACAGCACCTCGCCGGTCTTCTCGTTGATGATGTCGACGGCGAGGTAGCGGCCGGTCAGCTCCTCGGTGGAGACGAGCTGCTCGGTGAGCCCGCCCTCCTGGAGCTTCTTGATGGCGCGCGGGGTCATCTTGGCGCCGGCCTCGGCGACCACGGTGCCGGTGGCGGCGTCCACCAGGTCGGAGACCAGCTTGACGCCCTTCATGCGCTCGGCGTTGAACGGCGTCTTCCAGCCGCCCGAAGCGCGCGTGTAGGTGATGTGCTGGTAGAAGTAGGAGAGGATCTCCTCCTTCGCCATGCCCTGCGCCTCGTAGGGCAGCAGGTCCTTGCCGTTCGACTTGCGGTCGGCGCGCAGCGCGGCGGTGTCGGCGCCGTCCAGCGCGAACAGCAGCGTGGTGGCCGGCAGCTTGCGGCGGCGGTCGATGCGCACGTACACGAGGTCCTTGGCGTCGAACTCGAAGTCGAGCCAGGAGCCGCGGTACGGGATGACGCGGGCGGCGAACAGGTACTTGCCCGACGAATGGGTCTTGCCCTTGTCGTGGTCGAAGAACACACCCGGCGACCGGTGCATCTGGGAGACGATGACGCGCTCGGTGCCGTTGATGATGAAGGTGCCGTTGGCCGTCATCAGGGGCATGTCGCCCATGTAGACGTCCTGCTCCTTGATGTCGCGGATCGACTTGAGGCCGGTGTCCTCCTCGATGTCGAAGACGGACAGACGCAGGGTGACCTTCAGCGGAGCGGCGAAGGTGATGCCGCGCTGCTGGCACTCGTCCACGTCGTACTTCGGCGTCTCAAGCTCGTACTTCACGAAGTCGAGAACGGCGCGGTCGGAAAAGTCCTTGATGGGGAACACCGACCGGAAGACCTCCTGCAGGCCCAGGTTGGCGCGCTTCTCCGGCGCCACATCCATCTGCAGGAAGTGGTCGTACGAGCTCCGTTGAACCTCGATGAGGTTCGGCATCTGGGTGACTTCCGGGATGCGCCCGAAGCTTTTCCGAACACGCTTACGACCCGTAAAGGATTTGGCCATGGATGTCCCCAAACGTCTGGTGTGTGCGCTCAACCGACACTCGCGCGGGCCGCCCCGGAAATGCGGGACGGAAAAATCCGGGCGGGGAGAGCCCCCGTCCGGTGGAAGGCAGAAAACGCCGCGCGGCGGCGGGCCCCCAGAGGGAGCCAGCCGCCGTTCGGCGTGGATATGTCAGATCCGTATCGCTGCACTACGGTCTTACTTAATATCGACCTTCGCGCCGGCCTCTTCAAGCTGCTTCTTGATCTTGCCGGCCTCGTCCTTCGACACGCCTTCCTTGACGGTCTTCGGGGCGCCCTCGACCAGATCCTTGGCCTCCTTCAGGCCGAGACCGGTGATCGCGCGGACCTCCTTGATCACGTTGATCTTCTTGTCGCCGGCGTCGGCGAGGATCACCGTGAACTCGGTCTGCTCTTCGGCCGGAGCGGCAGCGGCGGCCGGGCCGGCGGCGGCGACGGCCACCGGAGCGGCGGCGGAGACGCCCCACTTCTCTTCCAGCAGCTTCGACAGCTCGGCGGCCTCGAGGACGGTCAGGGCCGACAGCTCGTCGACCAGCTTGTTCAGATCAGCCATTGTACTACTCCAAAGACTTGTCTTCTGGGTTCAGACTTAAACGTAAACGTGCGGCTCAGGCCGCCTCGTCCTTCTTCGCGTAGGCAGCAAGCACGCGGGCGACCTGGCCGCCCGGCGCCTGGAGGACACCGGCGATACGGGTCGCCGGGGTCTGGATCATGCCCACGAGCTTGGCGCGCAGTTCGTCCAGCGACGGGAGCGAGGCCAGGGCCTTCACACCCTCGGCGTCGAGCACCTGGGAACCCAGGCTGCCGCCGATGATCACCAGCTTGTCGTTGGTCTTGGCGAAATCGGCCACCGCCTTGGCAGCCGCCACCGGATCCTTCGAATAGCTGATCGCCGTCGGCCCCTTGAAGAGGCCGTCGATGCCTTCGAACTGCGTGCCCTTGAGGGCGCGGCGGGCGAGCCGGTTCTTCGTCACCTTGAAGCTCGCGCCCGCGGCCCGAACTTTTCCGCGCAGGTTGGTGACTTCCGCCACCGTGAGGCCGAGGTGATGGGTGACCACCACCAGGCCCGCGTCCTGCAGCTTCGAGTTCAGGTCCGCGATCGTCGCTTCTTTCTGTGTACGATCCACGGATCGCCTCCGTTACTCAGAGGTGCACTGGTTAGGACCGCTCGGAACGCCGGGCGGCCCCGGTTACAAACCTGTCCCAGAAGCTCAAGCCGTCTGTCCGCCGGGCACGACGCCCCTTGGAAATCCGGTTTCAACTCCCGTCTATGCAGGTTGGGTTTTAAGTCCTTTCGGACACCTGCGGTCTCGGACAGGGGCGGGCGGCGTCTCCGCCGCCCTGACTCGCCGCCGGCTCCTGCGAGCCGGCGGCGAAATCGGTTCAGATCAGCCGGCGGTCGTCGCGGTGGCGACGTCCAGCTTCAGGCCGGGGCCCATGGTCGAGGAGAGCGAGATCTTCTCGATGTAGGTACCCTTGGCGCCGGTCGGCTTGGCGCGGCTGATCGCGTCGATGAAGGCGCGGACGTTCTCGACCAGCTCCTGCTCGCCGAAGCTGGCCTTGCCGACGCCAGCGTGCACGATGCCGGTCTTCTCGGCGCGGAACTCCACGGCGCCGGCCTTGGCGGCCTTGACGGCCTCGCCGACGTTCGGGGTCACGGTGCCCAGCTTCGGGTTCGGCATCAGGCCGCGCGGGCCGAGCACCTTACCCAGCTTGCCGACCACGCCCATCATGTCCGGGGTGGCGATGCAGCGGTCGAAGTTCATCTCGCCGGCCAGGATCTTCTCGGCCAGATCGTCGGCGCCGACGATGTCCGCGCCGGCGGCCAGCGCCTCGTCGGCCTTCGGGCCGGGACGGACGAACACGGCGACGCGCACGGTCTTGCCGGTGCCGTTCGGCAGGTTCACGACGCCGCGGACCATCTGGTCGGCGTGGCGCGGATCGATGCCGAGGTTCATGGCGATCTCGATCGTCTCGTCGAACTTCGCCTTGGCGTTCGACTTCACGAGCTTGACGGCCTCGTCGAGGGCGTAGAACGCGTCGCGGTTCACCGCCGCGTTGGCGGCCTTCAGGCGCTTACCCAGCTTGGCCATGATCAGCCCTCCACCACTTCGAGGCCCATCGAACGGGCGGAACCGGCGATCATCGACGCGGCGTGCTCGACGTCGTGCGCGTTCAGATCGTTCATCTTCTTCTGCGCGATCTCGCGCACCTGGGTCATCGTGACCTTGCCCACGAAGCCGCCCTTGCCGGGGGTCTGCGAGCCCTTGTCCAGACCGGCGGCCTTCTTCAGGAAGTACGACGCCGGCGGGGTCTTGGTGACGAAGGTGAAGGTGCGGTCGCCGTAGGCGGTGATCACCACCGGGATCGGCATGCCGACCTCGAGGTCCTGCGTCTTGGCGTTGAACGCCTTGCAGAACTCCATGATGTTCAGGCCGCGCTGACCCAGCGCCGGGCCGATCGGCGGCGACGGGTTGGCCTTGCCGGCCGGCACCTGCAGCTTGATGTAGCCAACGATTTTCTTTGCCATGTCACAACCTCCTGAAGCGATGCCGTCTACTGTCTAGCGCCAGCATCGCTGGGTTTCCGTGGTCCGGCTATGGCGGGCCTCCCACGGCAAAAGCCGGCCCGGGGACCAGAGTCCCCGAGCCGGTGATCGAACGCGTCAGACCTTCTCGACCTGGGTGTATTCCAGCTCGACCGGCGTGGAGCGGCCGAAGATCGAGACCGCCACCTTGAGGCGGGCCTTCTCCTCGTCGACCTCTTCGACAACGCCGTTGAAGGAGGTGAAGGGGCCGTCCGAGACGCGGACCTGCTCGCCCACTTCGAAGGTGATCGAGGGCTTCGGGCGCTCGATCCCCTCCTGAACCTGCTGAATCAGCCGGTTGGCCTCGCGGTCGCTGATCGGCTGCGGCTTGCCGCCGCCACCCAGGAAACCGGTGACCTTCGGGGTGTTCTTCACCAGGGACCAGGTTTCGTCGATCAGGTCCATCTTGACCAGGACGTAGCCTGGGAAGAACTTGTTCTCGACGTTCACCTTGGCGCCGCGGCGCACTTCGATGACCTGCTCGGTCGGCACCAGGATCTCTTCGAAAAGGTTCTCCAGACCCTTCTGGGCGGCCTTTTCGCGGATCGACTGGGCGACCTTCTTCTCGAAGCCTGAATAGACGTGAACGACGTACCAGCGCATGGCCATGGCGTCAGGCTCCCAGACCCAGCACCAGCTTGACGGCGAACGCCAAGACCTGGTCGACGACGAGGAAGAACAGCGCGGCGACCACCACCATGACGAACACCATGGCCGTGGTGATGCCCGTCTCCTTGCGGGTCGGCCACGTCACCTTGGCGACTTCCTGGCGGACCTCACGAACGAAATCTGCGGGTTTTACTTTAGCCATCGTGGGGTACGTGCCAGCTCCGGGGAACAGATTGTCAAAGACCGACAAGACGAGGCGGGATGGCAGGAGTGGAGGGGCTCGAACCCCCAACCCCCGGTTTTGGAGACCGGTGCTCTACCAATTGAGCTACACTCCTAGCGCCGCCCTGCGGGATCCCTGGGGATCCCGACGTCACGGTGCCGTCGCCCTAGGCGTCGACCCCGTGTCCGTCTCGGACAAAAACATCCGCCGCCGGCGGTCAGCCGGCGGCGGAGGCAGGCTTATACCACTACTCGATGATCTTGGCAACAACGCCGGCGCCGACGGTGCGGCCACCCTCGCGGATGGCGAAGCGCAGACCCTCGTCCATGGCGATCGGGGCGATCAGGTGCACCTCGATGGCGACGTTGTCGCCCGGCATCACCATCTCGGTGCCCTCCGGCAGAACCACCTGGCCGGTCACGTCCGTCGTGCGGAAGTAGAACTGCGGGCGGTAGTTCGAGAAGAACGGCGTGTGACGGCCACCCT
>NZ_JBOZRT010000055.1:0-4725 GCF_050789165.1 Azospirillum sp. | reverse complement strand
CGGTGCCGGGGAAGCGGCCGTGCACGCTGTCGTACTTCAGCAGGTGCACGTTGGTGTCGAGATCGGCGAGGTCGTTGATCGCCACCACCTCGACGTCCTTGCGGCCGCTCTCGTAGATCGCCCGCAGAACCAGACGGCCGATGCGGCCGAACCCGTTGATCGCAACCCGAACTGCCATGTTACTTCCTCCAGTCTGTCGTTGCGGCCCCGGGTGAGACCCGGGGCCATCCTACCGGTTAGAGACGGGCCTTTGCGGCCCGGTTTTTACAGACGCGCCTTGGCGGCCTTGACCACGGCCTCGGCGGTGATGCCGAAGTGCTTGTACAGCTCCTGGTACGGCGCCGACTCGCCGAAGCCGGTCATGCCGACGAAGGCGCCGTTGGCGCCCAGCCAGCGGTCCCAGCCCATCCGCGCCGCGGCCTCGACCGCCACGCGCACGCCGGTGCCCAGCACCTGCGCCTGATAGGCGGCGTCCTGGCGCTCGAACAGCTCCCACGACGGCATGGAGACCACCGCGGTGCCCACGCCCTCGGCCTGGAGCGCCGCGCGGGCTTCCATGGCCAGCGACACTTCCGACCCGGTGGCGAGCAGCGTCACCGTGCGCTCGCCCTCAGCCTCGGCCAGCACGTAGGCGCCGCGGGCCGAACGGTTCTCGGCGGTGTGCTCGGTGCGCAGGGTCGGCACGTTCTGGCGGGTCAGCGCCAGCACCGACGGACCGTCCGTGCGCTCCAGGGCGAGCTGCCAGCACTCGGCGGTTTCCACCGCGTCGCCCGGCCGCAGGACCAGCAGATTGGGAATGGCGCGCAGCGCCGCAAGATGCTCGACCGGCTGATGCGTCGGGCCGTCCTCGCCCAGCCCGATGGAGTCGTGCGTCATCACGAAGATGCTGCGCTGCTTCATCAGGGCGGCGAGGCGGATCGCCGGACGGCAGTAGTCGGCGAACTGCATGAAGGTGCCGCCGTAGGGAATGACGCCGCGGTGCAGCGCCATGCCGTTCATCACGGTGGCCATGCCGTGCTCGCGCACGCCGTAGCGGACGTAGCGGCCGTCGAACGCGCCGGCGCCCTTCACGTCGGCGGTGTTCTTGACCTTGGTGTTGTTGGACGGCGTCAGGTCGGCGGAGCCGCCGATCATCTCCGGCACCGCCGGCACCAGCACCTCAAGCACGTTGCCCGACGCCACGCGGGTCGCCCAGCTCGGCTTCTCCTCGGAGACCTTCTTCTTGAAGGCCTCGATCAGCGACGGCAGCTCGGCCGGGACGGTGCCCGACATGGCGGCGTCGAAGGCGGCGCGCTGGGCGGCGTCCAGCGCCTCGCGGCGGCCGGCCCAGTCCTTGTAGGCGCCCTGCGCGCGGGTGCCGGCGGCCTTCCAGGCCTCGGTCACGTCGGCCGGGATGACGAACGGCTCGTGCGTCCAGCCCAGGTTCTCGCGGGTCGCCTTGACCTCGTCGAGGCCGAGCGGCGAGCCGTGGCAGCCGTGGGTGTTCTGCTTGTTCGGGGCGCCCTTGCCGATGATGGTGCGGCAGGCGATCAGCGACGGGCGGTCGGTCTTCTGGGCCGCCTCGACGGCCTTGGCCACCGCGTCCACGTCATGCCCGTCGACGCTCTGCACGTCCCAGCCGTAGGCGCGGAAGCGGGCCGGCGTGTCGTCGGTGAAGGACAGGTCGGTCGGGCCGTCGATGGAGATCTTGTTGTCGTCCCACAGCACGATCAGGCGCGACAGCTTGAGGTGGCCGGCCAGCGAGCACGCCTCGTGGCTGACGCCTTCCTCCAGGTCGCCGTCCGAGGCGATGACGTAGGTGAAGTGGTCGACCAGCGCGTCGCCGAAGCGGGCGTTGGTGATCCGCTCGGCCAGCGCCATGCCGACGGCGGTGGAGATGCCCTGGCCGAGCGGGCCGGTGGTCATCTCGATGCCCAGCTCCGGATCGACCTCGGGGTGGCCCGGCGTCAGGCTGCCCAGCTGGCGGAAGCGCTTCAGCTGGTCGATGGTCATGCGCTCGTAGCCCGTCAGGTGGGACAGCGCGTAGATCAGCATCGAGCCGTGGCCGGCCGACAGCACGAAGCGGTCGCGGTCGGGCCAGGTCGGGTTCTTCGGGTCGAACTTGAGGAAGCGGGTGAACAGCACCGTGGCGGCGTCGGCCATGCCCATGGGCATGCCCGGGTGGCCGGACTTGGCGGCCTCGACGGCGTCCATGGCGAGCGCACGGATGGCGTTGGCCATGGTCTGCAGGGAAACGGCGGGAGCGGACATCGGTGGGGGTTCCTGCGGCGTGCGCGCGACAAAGAAATAGCCGACCGCGCGGCAGGCCCAAGGGGCCTCCCGGCGGTTCGGCGCACCATGCAGATACGCGCCCCCCAGGTCAACACGCGATTGGGGAAGGGCGGGGCTGCAATGGGGTGGGGAGGCCGGTCATATGGCAGCCTTTTCGGTTGACGCCATCG
Organism: Azospirillum sp.; assembly: GCF_050789165.1. Taxonomy (NCBI): domain Bacteria; kingdom Pseudomonadati; phylum Pseudomonadota; class Alphaproteobacteria; order Rhodospirillales; family Azospirillaceae; genus Azospirillum; species Azospirillum sp. Next base: position 2,284 of record NZ_JBOZRT010000055.1, on the reverse strand, counting down.
GCGAACGGGCCCAACTGTAACTCTCCGCCTGCGTTGTGCATCTGCAATACGGCCTCCGGTATCCCCATGGAAAACTTGAAGACCGCGCTCGACCGTCTCGGCAAGGCCGTCGACCGCCTGGAGATCGCCGCCACCGCGCGCGAGGTCCGCGTCCTGCGCCGCGAGCAGGAGCTGTCGGAGGAGCTGCGCCAGGCCCGCCTGGACGAGGCGCGCGCCGTGCAGAACGCCGAGGCGGTCTCGCAACGCCTCGCCGCCGCCATCGGGCGCCTCGAAAACGTGCTGGAGAACTGAGCCCATGGCCCGCGTCGATCTCGAGGTCAACGGCCGCTTCTACCAGCTGAACTGCGAGGATGGGCAGGAGCAGCGCCTGCGCGACATGGCCGCCTACGTGGACGGGCGGCTGCGGCAGATCACCGGCGGCGGCAAGTCGGGCACCGACGCGCAGATGCTGGTGGTGACCGCCCTGGTGCTGGCCGACGAGCTGCAGGAAGTGATGGCCGGCCGCGGCCTGTCGGCGCCCAAGCTTGCCCCCTCGGTGGACGAGGCGGAGGCGGTCTCCGCCATCGATGCGATCTCGAAACGCATCGAAGAGGTTGCCGCGCGGCTCGAACGCGCCTAAGTATCGTTCCAGGAAGGTCGCTGCCTGGTTCGTCAGGCCGCATTATCCCCAGGGCCGATAACCCTAAACCTCTTGGGAGCTGTCCCTGCCGGGGCCGTGGTCTCGGTATATGGCGCCCACCTGCACTGGCAGGCCATGGAGGATAGGCAACATGGCCAACGGCCAAGGCGGCACCTTCCGCCTGTTTTTCCCGCACCACGACCGAAGACGATGACCGACCCGCGCGAGGCCAAGGACGCCGCCCGACTGCGCGCCCGGGCCCTGCGCGACGCCGCCCTCGACCCGGCCGCCCGCGCTCGCGCCTCGCACGCCGTGCGCGAGCGCGTGCTGGCCGAGCTGCCGCTGCCCGCGGGGGCCGTGGCGGGCTACTGGCCGCTCGGTTCGGAACTCGACGTCCGGCCGCTGCTTCTCCATCTTCATGAGGCGGGCCGCACGGCGGCGCTGCCGGTGTCCGGCCCGAAGGGCACGCCGCTGACCTTCCGCGCCTGGACCCCCGACGCGCCGCTGCGCGAGGGCCGCTTCGGCATCCGCGAGCCGGCGGCGGAGTCGCCGGAGGTGGTGCCGGCGGTGCTGTTCGTGCCGCTGCTCGCCTTCGACCGGCGCGGCCACCGGCTGGGCTACGGCGCCGGCTACTACGACCGGACGCTGGCCGGGCTGCGGGCGCGGGGGCCGGTGCTGGCGGTCGGCGTCGGCTTCGCCGCGCAGGAGGTGGACTCCGTGCCGCACGGCCCCTATGACCAGCCGCTCGACCGGATCGTGACCGAGCGCTTTTCCTTTGAGGTGATGGGACGATGAGGCTTCTGTTTCTCGGCGACGTGGTGGGGCGCAGCGGGCGCGACGCGGTGATGGCGCAGCTGCCGCGCCTGAAGGCCGAGCTCGACCCCGACCTGACCGTGGTGAACGGCGAGAACGCCGCCGGCGGCTTCGGCATCACCGTCAAGATCGCCGAGGAGTTCTTCGAGGCCGGCGTCGACGTCATCACGCTCGGCAACCACTCCTGGGACCAGAAGGAGCTGGTGGGCCAGATCGACCAGCAGCCGCGCATCCTGCGCCCGCTCAACTACCCCGAGGGCACGCCGGGCCGCGGCTTCGTGCTGCTGCAGGCACGCGGCGGGCGCAAGGTGCTGGTGATGAACGTCATGCTGCGCCTGTTCATGGACCCGCTCGACGATCCCTTCGCGGCGGTCGAGCGCGTGGTGCGGGCGCACCGGCTGGGCCCCGGCGGGGTGGACGCCGTCCTGGTGGACGTGCACGGCGAGGCGACGTCCGAGAAGATGATCATGGGCCACTACCTGGACGGCCGCGCCTCGCTGGTGGTCGGCACGCACAGCCACGTGCCCACCGCCGACCACCAGATCCTCACCGGCGGCACCGCCTACCTGACCGACGCCGGCATGTGCGGCGACTACGACAGCGCCATCGGCATGAAGAAGGAGGTCGCCATGGCGAAGCTGATCCGCAAGCTCCCCACCGAGCGCCTGAGCCCCGCCGAAGGCGAGGGCACGGTGTGCGGCTGCTACGTCGAGACCGACGACCGCACCGGTCTGGCCACCCGCATCGAGCCGTTGCGCCTGGGCGGCCGGTTGAGCCAGCATATGCCGGTGCGGGGCTGAGCGCCCCGTGGCACTCGACCGGCCGTTGCCGCTCCGCAACGGCCGGTCGAGT
>NZ_JBOZRT010000054.1:0-119576 GCF_050789165.1 Azospirillum sp. | reverse complement strand
GCTGACCAAGCTGGCCGACCAGAACCTCAACACCGACATGCGCACGAAGTACAACAACGACTTCACCGCGCTGAAGGCCGAGGTCCAGAACTACATCACGAACGCCAAGTTCAACGGCATGAACCTGTTGAGCGGCGGCAAGACCAACATCTCGGTGATCGCGAGCACCGACGGCACGCAGTACACCGTGGGCGGCACCGGCGTGTCGCTGTCCTCGGCCATCGTGTCGGCGTTCACCTCGGTGGGCAGCGCGGCCTCGGCCGTGGTGCTGCTGACCGGCGCCTTCGCGTCGGCCGAGGAGAAGACCGGCAGCGTGCTGAACACGCTGGGCGCCGACTCCCGCCGCCTGGACGCGCAGATCAAGTTCAACGAGACCATGCAGGACTCGCTGACCACCAGCCTGGGCGCCATCGTGGACGCCGATCTGGCCAAGGAAAGCGCCAACCTGCAGTCCCAGCAGATCAAGCAGCAGCTGGGCGCGCAGACCCTGAGCATCGCCAACCAGGCGCCGCAGATCCTGGCCAGCCTGTTCCGTTAAGGACGGCCGTCCACGCCAGCGTCGGCACCAGCGGGCCGGAACCGGAGCGCACCCGCGCTCACGGCCGGCCCGTGGCCGTCGACGGTGCCGAACCGGGCGCGGCGTCCGGCGCCGGGGTGGCCGGGGGCGATGCCTTCATGCCGCGGTAGCCGGCGGGGCCGGCGTCCATCACCACCAGCGCCGACCAGACGGCGGCGGCGATCATGCCGGCCGCCACCAGCCCCAGGAAGGCGAACCACAGTCGGAACGCCCACGGCATGTGGCGGCGCGGCGGGGTGGTCATCGTCGGCTCCTCGGTCGTGCGCCGGTCATGGGCGGAAGACCGCCAGACTAATAGCCGGCGGCCTGCTCCACAACGGGTGCCGGCCGTATGCCCCTCTCGCTCAAAGCAACGCTCCCGCCCCCTGCCGGAAGCAAGGGGCGAGAGCGTCGCATTGTGCCGCCGGGTTCGAATCAAAGACGCTTGATCAAGCCATCATGCGCCTTTGGCATCAGTCCTTCGCCGCCTCGTCGGCGGCCGAGCCCATCGCCTTGAACAGCTCGTAGATGCGGCGGCGCACCGGCTCGTTCTGGATGCGGTAGTAGGCGCGCACCAGTTCCAGCGTCTCGCGGCGGGTCATCACGCCGGTCGACTCGCTGTCGCTGGCGGTGCTGGTGGCGCCGGGATGGCCGCGGTCGGACAGGATCTCCTGCGGCATGTCGTCGAAGAAGAACGACACCGGCACGTCCAGCACCTGGCCGAACTGCCACAGGCGGGACGCCGAAACCCGGTTGCCGCCCTTCTCGTACTTCTGGATCTGCTGGAACGTCAGCCCGACGGAGTCCGCGAGCGCCGTCTGGCTCATGCCCATCAGGGTGCGCCGCAGCCGGATTCGCGAGCCGACGTGCACATCGACCGCGTTCGGGCCGCTCTCGTCGTCTTCGTTCTTCGAGCCGGTGGGCGGCTGCGTCTTTTGCTTGACCATGGATGCCTGTCGATCGTTTGCCACAAGGGTGACGGGAACATACCGCCGTATGCTCGCCGGACGCGCGGGCAAAATCAATGGCTATGCTTAGGTCAACTAAGGATTCGCTGCAACGGTCACAAGCGAAGGGCACCAGGCCGATGCCCCCGCTGCTGTGCCGGGTTGCCCGTCAGGCGTCGGCCGCCGGCGCGGAACCCGTGGAATTCTGCGTTTTTTCGGTGGTGTCGGGCTTCGCCCGCGGGCGTCCGCGCATGGAGTGCTTGTAGGTCACGTTCTCCGAAGGGCCGGGGGCGCATTGGGTGATGGTGCCGCCTTTGGACAGGTACGCCTCGGTCAGTGCTTCCAGGCTGGTGCGGTCGGTTGCTTTCGAGTCGGACTTCATGAGGTCTCCATTCGCCGCCGGATTCGCGGCTCTCCCGTGCGACCATAGCAGGCGCCGGAGGCGCCGGGCATGTCACAGATGGAATAGCACGAAACGGACAGGCCGTCCCTCCGCCCTGCGAAGGGGGGAGTTGGCTACTCCGGCTGCGTCCTCGAAAACAGGCTCGGCCGTGCGTTTATGTCGGAGAATGACATGAGCGGCGGGGCGGGGAGGCATGCGGCGGCGGACGATGCGCGGGGCGGCGGTCCTGACGACTTTCTGGGCGGTGTTCTGGGCGGGGCTCGCGGCCGGCCCGGCGCGGGCGGCCGACTGCCTGCTGCTCGATGGGCCGGAGCTGGAGACGGCCCGCGCCGAAGGCCGCTGCCAGGACGTCTTCGCCCGCAGCGCCGCGGTGCCCGCCGCCCCGGCTGTCCCCGCAGCCTCCGCAACCCCTGCGGTCCCTCCGGCCCCCGCGGCCAAGGCGGCACCGGCCAAGCCGGCGAAGGCGCCGCGCCGCACGAAGGCCAAGGCCAAGAAGACCCAGCCGTCGCTCGCGACGACGCTGGAGCGGGCCTTCAACCGGCTCACGACGGAACCGCCGGTGACCGTGCGGCGGCGGGGCGGCGTCGACCACCTCTCCTACGGGCGCACCGAGCCCAACCCGGTGGAGCGCTGACCGCTCAGGGCTTGCCGGCGGGCGGGTCGCCGCCGGTCGACCCCAGCAGCTGCACGCCGCAGGCGGTCAGGATCTTCAGCGCCAGTTCGACGGCGTCGTTGCGGTTCAGCAGGAACTCGCGGCCGGTGATGTCGATGCCGATGGTATCGGGATCTTCCGGAAAGGTCCGGATCCGGGTCTTGGACGGGGGCGTTCCGGTCAGGGGCATCGGGCCGTCGGGGCGGTTAGGGGGGCGGCGCTGTCCACTTAAAGTGGGGCGCCGCCGTCGGCTCTCAACTGGCCATCCGGCCGAAGGCGCGATGCCCCGGCCCCGGCGGGCTCGAAGCAGCGCGGTCGCTCCGCGTCGCCGGGGGCCGGGGCCGGCGGCGCCGGGTTGCGGGCGCAGTCGCCGCGGTGGCGGCAGCGGGAGCTGCGGCAGTCCGGTCCGGCCATCCGCCGCTCCCGCCGGGTCTCAGTGGCTCATCAGCACGGGCACGGTCATGTGCTCGAGCATGTAGCGCGTCATGCCGCCCAGCACCTGCTCGCGCAGGCGCGACCGGCCGTAGGCGCCCATCACCACCAGGTCGCACGACTCGTCGGCGACGGTGTTGAGCATGGTGTCGCCCGGCTCCACCGCGTCGGTGGTGACGTGCGTCGCCTGCACGCGGCCGTGCCGCGACAGATGCCTAGCGATGTCCGCCCCCGGCTCGTCGCCCAGGCCGAGCTGGCCCGGCTTCGGGTTCACCGCCAGGACCAGCACCTTCTGCGCCTTGGCGATCAGCGGCAGCGCGTCGCCGACGGCGCGGGCCGCCTCGCGGCTGGCGTTCCAGCCGACCAGCACGCGCTCGCCCACCGTCTGGAAGGTGCCGGCGTAGGGCACCACCAGCAGCGGCCGGCCGCAGTCGAACACCAGGTCCTGCGGGTGCAGCAGGGGCAGGTCGCGGTCGTGCCTGGGATCCACCTGGCCGACCACCACGAGGTCGGCGTAGCGGCCGTGCACCGCCACCAGCTCGCCCGGCAGGCCGCGCAGCGCCCGCCATTCCGAGCGGTCGGTCAGGCCGAAGCGGCGCATGCGGCCTTCGAACAGCGTCTCCGCCTTGGCCGCGAACTCGTTCGCGAGGTCGCGCTGGGCGGCGCGCACCGCCTCGGGGATCTGCGCGTCGAGGAAATTCGGGATGAGCGGCGTGGTGACCACGTAGAGGCCGGTCACGTGAGCGTCGTGCTTCACCGCCAGCTGCGCGGCCACGTCGATTCGCGCGGCCGCCGCCGGCGTGTCGTCGACCACAACCAGCAGATCCTTGAGTGCCATGATCGTCCCCCTGTCGTCTCCCCACCGCCGCGTGGCCCGCCGCTCCCGGTTGCCGGGGCGTCGGCAGGACCGCGCGTTTCATATGACTATAGATCAGGTGCGCGCGCGAAAGCGACGGCGCGAAAAGCGGCCCGGCCGCGCGCCGGGCGCAGGGCCGGCCATGGACGGCGATGCACGCGTCCGGCTTGGGGTGGGTCTAAGAAGCAACCGCACCGTGCCAAAGTCGAGGTGGGGCCGTGCCGACCGAGGTGCATACCCGAGTATAATTGTGTGCGCGGTCGGCGTTATTGGCGGGTTTGGTTTTGACGTACCCGCGAGGTTTCGCGTAATTGTTGGTTATTCACCCATCCATTGGTTCCATGTCTCCCTTGCCCATGATGCCGGACCCCAACCTCGCCGCACTGGCCGCTTCTTTGACGGGAAGCGACGACGGCGTGCCCGCGCCCGACATCCTGCTGCAGGTGATGGAGGCGATGCCGGTGATGGTCGGCCTGTTCGACACGCACCGGCGCCACGTCTACGCCAACCCGGCCTACCGCGCCTTCATGGGCAGCGGGCTGGCCGACCTCTCCGGCCGCACCATCGCCGAGGTGCTGGGCGACGACCATTTCCGCCTGACCCAGACGATGGCCGACCGCGCGCTGCGCGGCGAGGTGGTGCAGACCGAGGGCTGGATGCCGCACCCGAACGGCGGCCAGCACTACGTGATCCGCCTGCACGCGCCGCACCGCCGGCCGGACGGTTCGGTCGCCGGCTATTTCGTGCTGCTCTACGACATCACCGAGCGGCGCAAGACGCAGGACGACCTGTTCCGCCTCGCCTACTACGACCCGGTGACCGGGCTGGCGAACCGGCTGCTGCTGCTCAAGCACATGGGCGACTACCAGGCGGTGGGCGAACCGTTCACGCTGGTGACCGTCGACATCGACCGCTTCGTCGAGATCCGCACCAGCCTGGGCCAGGCCTTCGCCAACGAGCTGCTGATCGACCTCGCCAACCGGCTGGGCCGCGACGGCGGGCCGGTGGACCTGCTGGCCCGCGTCAGCGACCACGCCTTCGCGCTGCTGATCGCCGGCGACTGCGATCCCCCCGCGGTCGAGCGCAAGATCGAGCGCGTCGCCGCCGTGGTGCGCGCCGCGCGCTCCTCCTCGGGCGCCGCGGTGTTCCTGTCGGCCAGCATCGGCGTGGCGACCTGGTGCGAGGCGCACGAGCGCGCCGAGGACGTGCTGCGCGACGCCGAGATCGCCACGGGCCGCGTGCGCGAGCAGGGCGGGGCGCGGCACGCCTGGTTCGACCCGGCGATGCACGCCCGCGTGGTCGAGCAGGTGCGCCTGGAGCACGACCTGCGTCGCGCCATGGAACGCGGCGACGAGCTGTGGGTCGCCTACCAGCCGATCATCGACATGGTCACCGGCGGTCTGGCCGGCTTCGAGGCGCTGGTGCGCTGGAGCCATCCGGAGCGCGGCGCGATCCCGCCCGGCGTCTTCATCCCGATCGCCGAGAGCACCGGGCTGATCGTGCGCCTGGGCGAATGGGTGCTGCGCGAGGCGTGCCGGCAGGTCGCCGACTGGCAGGAGAAGCGGGTGCCGGGCTCGGCGCCGCTGTTCATGAGCGTCAACCTCTCCACCCGCCAGCTGCGCGAGCCGGACTTCGCCGACCGCGTGCGCGCCGTCCTGCGCGAGACCGCGGTGGAGCCCTCCTGGATCAAGCTGGAGCTGACCGAGAGCGCCGTCATGGAGAAGGCGGAGCAGTCGATCCGCCTGCTGGAGACGCTGCGCGGCCTGGGCATCAAGCTGTCGATCGACGACTTCGGCACCGGCTATTCGTCGCTGAGCTACCTGCACAAGCTGCCCATCGACAGCCTGAAGGTGGACCGCTCCTTCGTCTCGGCCATGCACCAGAGCGAGGAGAACCGCGCCATCGTCCGCATCATCGTGGATCTGGCGCGGCTGCTGGGCTTCGACGTGATCGCCGAGGGCATCGAGACGACCGCCGACGCCAACCTGCTGCGGGCGCTGGCCTGCGACTACGGCCAGGGCTACCACTTCGCCAAGCCGCTTCCGGCGCGCGAGGCCGAGTCGCTGGTGGAAGGCAATCTGCCCTGGCGGCAGGAGCTGTGATGCTCCCGCCCCCGCCGGAGGCGGGGACGGGACGCGGCCCGACGCGTCAGTAGAACGCCTCGCACCCCTCCGCCCGGTACACCGCCTGCACGCTGGGGCGCGCCTGGATGCGCGCCAGATAGGGGCCGAGGTGCGGCAGGTCGCGCGCCTTGCGCGGCATGTGCCGGGTCCAGCGCGCCACCATGAACAGGTAGGCGTCGACGGCCGTGAAGTGGGTGCCGACCAGGAACTCCCGCCCCTCCAGTTCGCCGTCGAGCAGGCCGAACTGGCCCATCAGGCGGTCCACCGCCATCGCCTTGACCTGCTCCGCCACCGCGGCCGGCGCGAACCGCTCCGGGTAGAAGTACAGCATCATGTCGGCCTGCACCGTGTTGGTCAGGTAGACCAGCCACTGCGTGAAGCGCGCCCGCTCCGGCGTGCCCACCGGCGGGGCGAGCCGGGCGTGCCGGTGGGTGTCCGCCAGATGCAGGCAGATCGCCGCCGACTCGAAGATCACCAGGTCGCCGTCCACCAGCGTCGGCACCCGGCCGTTCGGATTGAGCTTCAGGTACTCCGCCGTGCGGTGTTCCCCGCGCTCCCGGTCGAGGACGACCAGCTCGAACGGCGCGCCGATCTCGCGCAGCAGGATGTGCGGCGCCATGGCGGCGCTGCTGGGGATCAGGTAGAGCGTGGTCATGGCCGGGCCTCTCGGATGCGGGGCCGCCATTGGAGCCCGGCCCCCTGTCCGGCGCAAGGCCGCGATGCAGGTGTGGCGTCGCTCACCGGGGGTGTTTAAGATCTCAAACGTTCGGGCACGAATCCCGACGTCCAATGGGAGGCTTCATGAGCACCGGCACCACCGCCATCGGCAACTCGGCCGCCAGCCGAGACAAGGCGCATTTCCTGCACCCCTACACCAACCTGAAGGTCCACGAGACCGCCGGCCCGATGATCGTCGAGCGCGGCAAGGGCGTGTACGTCTACGACGACTCCGGCAAGGAGTACATCGAGGGGCTGGCCAGCCTGTGGTGCGTGTCGCTGGGCTTCGACAACGAGCGCCTGGTCGAGGCGGCGGCGCGGCAGATGCGCAAGCTGCCGACCTACCACGTCTTCGGGCACAAGTCGCACGACCCCGGCATCGACCTCGCCGAGGCGCTGATCGCCCGCGCGCCGGTGCCGATGTCCAAGGTGTTCTTCGCCAACTCGGGCTCCGAGGCGAACGACACGGCGATCAAGCTGATCTGGTACTACAACAACGCGCTGGGCCGGCCGGAGAAGAAGAAGATCCTGTCGCGCAACAAGGCCTACCACGGCGTGACGGTGGCGACCGCCAGCCTGACCGGCCTGCCGAACAATCACCGCGACTTCGACCTGCCGATCGCCCGCATCCTGCACGCCGACTGCCCGCACCACTACCGCTTCGCCGAGGAGGGCGAGAGCGAGGAGGCGTTCGCCACGCGCCTCGCCGAGAGCCTGGAGGCCTTCATCCTGGCCGAGGGGCCGGACACCATCGCCGCCATGTTCGCCGAGCCGATCATGGGTGCCGGCGGCGTCATCGTGCCGCCGGCCACCTACTTCCAGAAGATCCAGCCGGTGTTGAAGAAATACGACATCCTGCTGGTCGCCGACGAGGTGATCTGCGGCTTCATGCGCACCGGCAACTACTGGGGCACGCAGACCTTCGGCATGCAGCCGGACATCCTGACCTGCGCCAAGGCGCTGTCGTCGGGCTACCTGCCGATCTCGGCGGTGATGGTGTCGGAGGCGGTCTACCAAGCCTGCGTCGTGGAGAGCGAGAAGATCGGCACCTTCGGCCACGGCTACACCTACTCCGCCCACCCGGTGGCGGCGGCGGTGGCGCTGGAGACGCTGAAGATCTACGACGAGCGCGACATCCTCGGCCACGTCCGCGCGGTGGCGCCGGTGTTCCAGCGCCGGCTGAAGGCGCTGTCGGACCACCCGCTGGTCGGCGAGACGCGCGGCACCGGCCTGATCGGCGCGCTGGAGCTGGTGGCCGACAAGGCGACCAAGCAGCCGTTCGAGCCGGTGGGCATGGCCGGCGCCCGGGTCAACGGGCTGTGCCAGGAGAACGGCCTGATCTCCCGCGCCATGGGCGACAGCCTGGCGCTCTGCCCGCCGCTGATCATCACCGAGGCGGAGGTCGGCACCATGTTCGACCGCCTGGAAAAGGCGCTCGACGCCGCGGTGCCGGTGCTGAAGGGGTAGTGTTTTCCGACCCCTCCCTACCCCTCTCCCGCTGCGTTGGAGAGGGGTAGGGAGGGGCATCGCGTCCACGCAATGCTCCGTTCCCCGGACGGTTGATTTCGGTCAATGCCGGGTGGCGTCCGGGAAACAATGATGCCATCCTACATACGGCGCACATCGTTTGGACGATCGCCGTTGGTGGCACCGACGCCCCAGGCACTGTGAACGGATCCCGCGAGATGGACTACGAGAGCTTCTTCAAGAGCCAGATCGAGACTCTCAAGCAGGAGGGCCGCTACCGCGTGTTCGCCGACCTGGCGCGGCACGCCGGCAAGTTCCCTCGAGCGACCTTCCGCGATTCGGCCGGGCGTGAGCGCACCATCACCGTCTGGTGCTCCAACGACTACCTCGGCATGGGCCAGAACCCGGTGGTGCTGGACGCCATGCACAAGGCGCTCGACGAGGTCGGCGCCGGCGCCGGCGGCACCCGCAACATCTCCGGCACCAACCACTACCACGTGCTGCTGGAGCGCGAGCTGGCCGACCTGCACGGCAAGGAGGGCGCGCTGCTCTTCACGTCGGGCTACGTGTCGAACGACGCGGCGCTGGGCACGCTGGGCAAGCTGCTGCCCAACTGCATCATCTATTCCGACGCGCTGAACCACAACTCGATGATCACCGGCATCCGCAACTCGGGCGCCGAGCGGCACGTCTTCCGCCACAACGACCCCGAGCACCTCGACCAGCTGCTGAGCGCCGCCGACCCGCGCCGGCCGAAGCTGGTGGCGTTCGAGAGCGTCTATTCCATGGACGGCGACATCGCCCCGATCCACGCCATCGTCGACGTCGCCAAGAAGCACGGCGCGCTGACCTACATCGACGAGGTGCACGCGGTGGGCATGTACGGCCCGCGCGGCGCCGGCGTGGCGGAGCGCGACGGCGCCATGCAGCGCATCGACATCATCGAGGGCACGCTGGGCAAGGCGTTCGGCGTGCAGGGCGGCTACATCACCGGCTCGGCGGCGCTGATCGACTGCGTGCGCTCCTTCGCGCACGGCTTCATCTTCTCGACCTCGCTGGCCCCGGTGCTGGCGGCCGGCGCGCTCGCCTCGATCCGCCACCTGAAGTCCAGCCAGGCCGAGCGCACCCGCCACCAGGAGCGCGCCGCCACCCTGAAGCGCCTGTTCGCCGACGCCGGCCTGCCGGTGATGGACAGCGTCAGCCACATCGTTCCGGTGATGGTGGGTGACGCCAAGCGCTGCAAGCGGGCGTCGGACCTGCTGCTGGAGCGCCACAACATCTACGTCCAGCCGATCAACTACCCGACCGTGCCGCGCGGTGCCGAGCGCCTGCGCTTCACGCCGACGCCGCTGCACGACGACGCCATGATGGCGCACCTCGTCGCCTCGCTGCGCGACGTGTGGGACGAGCTGGAGCTGAAGCTGGCCGCCTGAACGCCGGCCGCTTTCTGAACCGAAAAGGGCCCGGAGGCGATCCTCCGGGCCCTTTCGCGTTCCTATTGCCGCGGCGGCTGGCCGGATGAACCGGCGCTGCCCGGCGGCGGGTTGTTGCGGGTGTCGTCGGCGCGCCTCGGCTTGGCGTAGCCGTTGGCCTTGGGGTCAACGCTGTAGGACGGGCGGTCGGCGTCCGGCCGCTCGGCGGTGGCCGGACGGCGGCGGTTGGCGCCCTGGTCCTCGCCCATGCTGCCGCTGCCGACGCCGGTCTTGGAGCTGGTGGCGGCGGTATCGCCCCGGCGCGCCTTCGGCTTCATGCCGTCGGCCGGCGCCGCCATGTTCGGGTCGGCCGGGCGCGCCAGCGCGTCGCCGGCCGGGCGGCCGTGCTGCTCGCCCAGCCCGGTGTCGCCGCGGCCGATGGTGCGGCTGCTCGAATCGTGCTCCTCGGCACGCGGGCGCTGGTCGTTGGGAAGCTGCGGGCGGGGCTGCGGCTGCTGCGCCAGGGCCGGCCCGGCGGCGATGCCCAGAAGCAGGGCGGCGGCGAGCGGTGCGAGCTTGGTCACGGTCGTCTCCTCATCTCTCGGTGCCTTCCCAGCAACAGCCCCGGCGCCCGGCCGTTCCGTACGGCATAGGCCGCGGTGACAAACGGGCGCTGGCCGCTTGACCCCTGGACTTGCGAGACGATCGCGATTAGCTTAGTCGAGTGGACGACCCTGTCGGCGTCCATTCGACGACCTTGTGGAGGCCGCCATGTACCGCGACAACTCGCTGATGCCGAAGGAAGCCGTCCGGCTTGCCGTGCTGGGCACGCTCATCCAGGGCGGGGCGATGCGCTATGCGGACGTGGCCGGCTCGATCCGCCACTTCCTCGACCGCATCGTCGGCCCGTCGCTGGACCTCATGGGCACCTCGCTGGAGATGCTGCGCTACGAGGGCCTGATCGAGGCGCTGGACGGCACCGGCATGGAGGACAACGCGCTGCTCGGGCCCACCGTGGCCGGCCGGACGGAGTTCGACACGCTGATGCGCGCCAACGTGCGCACGCCCTCGGCCGACGGGCTGAACAAGCTGGTCATCAGCCTGAAGCTGCGCTTCCTGCACCTGCTGGACGCCGAGTCGCAGCGCGAGCAGATCGACAACCTCGTCTCCATGCATGAGATGGAGCTGGCGCGCCTGGGCGACCTGAAGCGCCGCCACGCGGGCGACGACGGCTACCTGCCGGCGTTCCTCGACCACGACATCGCCGTCGCCGAGGCGCGGCTGGCGTGGTTCAACGACCTGCTGGCGCGAGTCTGAGCGGGTCCTTTCGCCGGGGCCGCGTCGTTTCGTCCGGGCAGCGAGCGTTTGTTTCGCTTAACGATTCTGGTGTAACCTCCGGCGGGCAATAAAGCCCGTCCCCCGACCCGGAATCGTTCCCCATGGCCAAAGGCAAGCTGACCGAGGACCTCGAAGCCCAGCTGCGCGTCGAGTTCGTCGACGACGCCCGCGACCGTCTGCAGACCATGTACGACGCGCTCGACGGTTTTGCGAACGGGGCCCGCAGCGCTGTCGACGTGATCGGCGTGCTCCGGCTGGAGGCGCACAACTTCAAGGGCATGGGCACCTCCTTCGGCTTCCCGACGGTCAGCCTGATCGCGCACCGCCTGGAGGATTACCTGAGCGGCGTCACCCGGCTCGACCCGCGCGAGCGGGTGGACCTGCCGGTCTTCCTCGACCGCATCGCCGAGGTGGTGGACCGCGCCGAGCAGCCGGCGATCGGCGAGACCAACCAGATCATCCGCGCCCTGCCGGTGCGTTACCGCTTCGACGTGACGGACGTGGAGATCCGCAACGTCGAGGTGATGCTGGTGACGCCGTCCAAGGTGGTGGCCAAGAAGGTCGGCAACGAGCTGGCCGCCTGCGGCTTCCGCACGGTGACGGTGAACGACCCCATCGAGTCGATCAGCCACGCGGTGCGCGTGCCGCCCGACATGCTGATCGCGTCGATGGTGATGGACGGGCTGTCCGGCCTCGACCTCATCCGCGGCCTGCGCGCCATGAGCGTGACCAAGGAGGTGCCGGCGGCGCTGCTGACCTCCATGAGCCTGGACAACCCGGCGCTCAAGGAGATCCCGCCGGGCGTGGCGGTGATCCGCGTCGGCGAGCACTTCGGCGACGACCTCGCCGCGGCGGTGACGCGCTTCAATCTGGGGTGATTCTCAGCCCTCTCCCATCTCTGATGGGGGAGGGAAGGGGCCCACGCAGTGGGAAGGGTGGGGGCAAGGTGTTCCCGCGAAGCTGCGGCCCCCACCCAACCCTCCCCCAGCGGGGCTGGGGGAGGGCCAAGTTCCTAGTACAGGTGCTGCCCGCCGGTGATGAAGATCTCCGTCCCGGTCACGTACTGGTAGTCCGGGCCGCACAGGCTGAAGATCACCGAGGCGACCTCCTCCGGCGTGCCCATGCGCTTCAGCGGGATGCGCGGGATCAGCACGTCGTACTCGGGACCGGTCATGGACGTCTCGATCTCGCCCGGCGCCACGGCGTTGACGCGCACGCCGATCTCGGCGAACTCCACCGCCATCTCGCGGGTCAGGCCGGACAGCGCCGCCTTCGACGTCGAATAGGCGGAGCCGGCGAAGGCGTGCACCGAATGGCCGGCGATGGAGGTGACGTTGACGATCGCCCCCTTGCCGCGCGCCAGCGGCGCCGCGAAGCCGCGGGCCAGCACCAGGGGCGCGAAGAAGTTCAGCTCGAACACCCGGTACCAGCCGGCGATGTCGCCGTTCAAGCAGCCCAGGCGCTCCTTGATCGGGGTCTTCGGCGAGACGCCGGCGTTGTTGACCAGCGCGTGCAGCGGGTCGCCGTCCAGCGCTGCGCAGGCCTCCTTGACGAAGGCGGTGCGGCTCTCCGGGTCCGACAGGTCGGCGGTGATGTGGTGTGTCCAGTTCGGGTCGCGGCGGCAATGGTCGGGCACATCCTCGCGCGAGCAGGAGATCACGCGCCAGCCCTCGGCGCTGAACCGCTGCACGGTGGTGTGGCCGATGCCTCGGCTGGCTCCGGTGAGGATCACGGTCTTACGGTGCGGCATGCGACGCACGATAGCGCGGATCGCCGGGGCGCGCCATGCCCTTCCGGTTGCCCGCCGTTCGACCGATTGAACGTGGCGGGGGCCAGCCCAACCTAGACAAAAGCCCTTTCCGCCTGAGGACAATCCCCGTGCCGCGTCGCCCGTATGCCCTGCTGCCCCTGTTGCTGCTGCCCCTGTCGCTGCTGGGCGCCTGCGTCGTCTCCGAGTCCCACTCGGCGCCCACCCCGGCGCCGCCGGCTGAGGCCGCGCCCGCGCCCGTCGAAGCGGCGAAGTGCGTGCCGCCGGGCAGCTGGGCCGACGCCGCCGGCAAGGCGATGCCGCGTGAGGCGCTGCTGGAGCGGGCGGCCAAGGCGCCGGCCGTGCTGCTGGGCGAGCGGCACGACAGCGCCGAGCAGCACCGCTGGCAGCTGCAGACGCTCAGCCAGCTCTACGGGTTGAACGCCAGGCTGGCGGTGGCGATGGAGATGATCCCGCGCTCCAAGCAGGCCGTGCTCGACCGCTGGGTGGACGGCGGCTTGAGCGAGGCGGACTTCCTGCGCGAGGTGGACTGGCGCACGGTGTGGGGCTTCGACCCGCAGCTCTACCTGCCGATCCTGCACTTCGCCCGCATGAACCGCCTGCCGCTGGTGGCGCTCAACGTCGAGCAGGACCTCGTCCGCCGCACCAGCAAGGGCGGCTGGGCCTCGATCCCCGAGGCGGAGCGCGAGGGAGTCGGCACCGCCGCGCCGCCCACGGCCGAGTACCGCGATTTCCTCGCCAAGGTGCTGGGGCAGCACGGGCCGGAGGAGCAGGCGGTCGACCGCGACTCCGAGCGCTTCCGGAACTTCATCGAGGCGCAGTCGGTGTGGGACCGCGCCATGGCCGAGCGCATCGCCGAGACCCACCGGAAGACCGGGCGCACCGTGGTGACCATCGTCGGCGCCGGCCACGTGCAGAACCGCTTCGGCATCCCGCACCAACTGGCCGACCTCGGCATTCCCGATTCGCTGGTGCTGCTGCCCTGGGACGCCGACCGGCCGTGCAAGGACCTGGACGGCAAGATCGCCGACGCGGTGTTCGGCATCGACAGCGGCGGCGAGCCCTCCGGCACGCCCAAGCCGCGCTTCGGCGTCATGCTGGAGCCGGACAAGGCCGGGGTGAAGATCGCCGACGTGCTGCCGGGCAGCGTCGCCGAGGCCACTGGCCTGAAGCGCGGCGACATCGTCACCGCCGCCGCCGGCAAGCCGGTGCGCGTCGCCGGCGACCTGACCGGCGCGGTGCAGAAGACCGGGCCGGGCACCTGGCTGCCGGTGACGGTGAAGCGCGGCGGCAAGACGAAGGATCTGGTGGCGAAGTTCCCGGCGGAGTGAGGGCTCTTTGCCCCCTACAGCATCGTCTCCCACCGCGCCAGCGCGTCCGGCGTCGGGTTCACCGCCGGGGCGAAGGCCGTCTGCCCGATTCGGGCATGATGCTCGCGCAGGGCCCAGTGCACGGTGGGGAAGGCCAGCTCGCCCCAGGGGATCTCGTCCCAGCGGAACAGCGCCACATCCAGGCTCTCCGGGCCGGCGGAAAACTCGGGCGCGGTCAGGCGGGCGCGGAAGATCAGCTGCACCTGGCTGATGCGCGGGATGTCGTAGACGGCGAGCAGCGCGTCGATCGCGATCCGCGCCCGCGCCTCCTCCCACGCCTCGCGCATGGCGCCGGCCTGGGTGGTCTCGTGCTCCTCCATGAAGCCGGCGGGCAGCGTCCAGTAGCCCTTACGCGGCTCGATGGCGCGCCGGCACAGCAGGATGCGGTCTTCCCCGTCCCCCGGCCAGGTGACCACTGACCCCACCACGATCAGCGGATTCTGGTAGGCCACGTAGCCGCAGTCCGGGCACAGCAGCCGCTCCCGGTCGTCACCGGGCGGCACGGCGCGGACGCGTGGTCCTTGGCTGGGGGACTCCTCCGACATGCGTCGGATATGGCGCATTCCGCGCCGGCCGGCAAGCCGGCATAGCGTCGCATCCGTTCATTGCCTGTTCTCATCCGGCCGCGGTTTGGTTAGGGTGGATCGGCTGGCACGGGAAGGGTGGGGCATGCAGTTCGCGTTCGACGGGATCTCGCTGGCCATCGGCGGGCTGCTCGGCGCCGCCGGAGCGGCGGTGTGGCTGTGGGCCGCGGCGGCGCGCGCCGCCACCCGCGCCGCGGCCGAGCGCGGCGCGCTGATCGCCCACATCGACCTGCGCGGCCGGATCGAGCGCGAGTTGCGCGAGGGCGTGGCCGAGCGCGACCGGCAGGTCGCCCACCTCCAGGCGGAGCTGGCGGCGTCGCGCGAGAAGCAGGCCGAACTGGTCACCACGCTCGACAAGGAACGCGTCGCGGCGCGCGACAAGCTGGCGCTGCTGGAAAGCGCGCAGGCCCAGCTGTCCGACGCCTTCCAGGCGCTGTCGTCGGAGGCGCTGCGGCAGAACAACCAGAGCTTCCTCGCCCTCGCCCGCGAGACCCTGGCCGGCTTCCAGGAGCAGGCGAAGGGCGACCTGGAGAAGCGCCAGCAGGCCATCGACGGCATCGTCGCCCCGGTGCGCGCCACGCTGGAGACCATGGACCGCCAGATCCGCGACATGGAGACCGCCCGCGCCGGCGCCTACGAGGGGCTGCGGCAGCAGGTGCTCTCGCTGCTCGACACCCAGAACCAGCTGCGCGCGGAGACCGGCAACCTGGTGCGCGCCCTGCGCACGCCGGTGGCGCGCGGCCGCTGGGGCGAGATCCAACTGCGGCGCGTGGTCGAGATGGCCGGCATGCTCGACCACTGCGACTTCTTCGAGCAGGCGAGCGTGAGCGCCGAGGGCGGCCGGCTGCGCCCCGACCTCGTGGTGCGGCTGCCCGGCGGCAAGACCATCGTGGTGGACGCCAAGACGCCGCTGGAGGCGTACCTGGACGGGGTTCAGGCGGCGGACGACGGCGCGCGGCGCGACGCCCTGCTGCGCCACGCCCGCCACGTGCGCGAGCACATGAAGCAGTTGGGCGGCAAGGCCTACTGGGACCAGTTCGACGCGACGCCGGAGTTCGTCGTGCTGTTCCTGCCCGGCGAGAACTTCTTCTCCGCGGCGCTGGAGCACGACCCGGCGCTGATCGAGGCGGGCATGGACCACGGCGTCATCCTGTCCACCCCGACGACGCTGATCGCGCTGCTGCGGGCGGTGGCCTACGGCTGGCGGCAGGAACGGCTGGCCGACAACGCCCGCGACATCAGCGCGCTGGGCGCCGAGCTGTACAAGCGCCTGTGCGACCTGGGCGGCCACATGGAGCGGCTGGGCGGCCAGCTGGAGAAGGCGGTGGACAGCTACAACGGCGCGGTCGGCAGCCTGGAATCCCGCGTGCTGGTCAGCGCCCGCCGCTTCCGCGACCTGCACGCGGCGCCGGAGGGCGTGGAGCTGCCGCTGCTGGAACCGCTCGACCACGCGCCGCGGCAGCTGCAGGCGCCGGAACTGCGGGTGGGGCCGGTGGCGGCGGAGTAGGGTGCTTGTCCGCTTGTTAGCTATTGGCTAACATGGGCGGTGTGTATGCCATCCACTACAGCCGCGAAGCGGCGCGCACCCTTCGGCGCATGCCGCGCAACGTCGCGACGACGATCCGCGGCAAGGTTGAAGGGGTGGCGGCCGATCCACATGCGCCCAACAACAACGTGAAGGCACTGGTCGGGCGTCCGGGCTTCCGGTTGCGGGTTGGGGATTGGCGCGTGATCTACGATCTCGACGATGGGCTGCGCATCCTCGCCGTCGAGAGGGTTGCTCCACGGGGAGGTGTCTACGAATGACGCTTGATCGGATCGAACGCGACGGCACGCGCTACGTGCTGGTGCCGGAGGATGAGTTCCAGCGGCTTCGGGACGCGCTGGATGACCTGGAGGATATCCGCGCCTACGATCGCGCGAAGGCATCGCCCCCGGAATTCCTGCCGGCTGCCGTGGCGAACCGGCTGATCGATGGAGAGAACCCGATCCGCGTCTACCGCGAGCACCGCGGCCTGACGCAGGAGCAGCTCGCCGCCCGTGCCGGGATCGCCAAGCCATTCCTCTCCCAGCTGGAGACCGGCGCGCGCAAGCCGTCGGTCGATACGGTCAAGGCTCTGGCGGACGTGCTTGCGGTGGACCTCGACGACTTGGTGTAGGCGCAGCCGCCTTCCTTGACCTCCCGGCCCACCATCCATATTTTGCAACTTTATAACCCGTCCCCCGAACGCCCGAGCACCCATGGCCCTCCTGCCGATCCTCGTCGCCCCGCACCCCGTCCTCAAGCAGACCGCGAAGCCCGTCGCCAAGGTCGATGCGCGCATCGCGCGGCTGATGGACGACATGGTGGAGACCATGTACGACGCCCAGGGCATCGGGCTGGCCGCGCCCCAGATCGGCGTGCTGGAGCGCGTCATCGTCGTGGACGTGCACGAGAAGGACGAGCCCGCCAACCCGATCCGCATGGCCAACCCGGAGATCGTCTGGGCGTCGGACGAGCTGGTGCCGTGCGAGGAGGGCTGCCTGTCGGTGCCCGAGCACTACGCCGAGGTGACCCGTCCCAAGGCGGTGCGCGTCCGCTACCTCGACCAGCAGAACGAGATCCGCGAGCTGGACGCCGACGGCATGCTGGCCACCTGCATCCAGCACGAGATCGACCATCTCAACGGCGTGCTGTTCGTCGATCACCTGTCGATGCTCAAACGCAACATGATCCTGCGCAAGCTGCAGAAGCAGCAGCGCCAGGGCGCCACGGCCTGACCGCTCGATGACGCCGCTCCGCCTCGTCTTCATGGGCACGCCGGACTTCGCCGTGCCCAGCCTCCGTGCGCTCCTCGACGCGGGGCAGGACGTCGTCTGCGTCTACAGCCAGCCGCCCCGCCCGGCCGGGCGCGGGCAGCAGGTGCAGAAATCCCCCGTCCACCGCTTCGCCGACGAGTGCGGCATCCCGGTGCGCACGCCGAAGTCGCTGCGCAACGCCGAGGCGCAGGCGGAGTTCGCCGCCCTCGGGGCCGACGCCGCGGTGGTCGCCGCCTACGGCCTGATCCTGCCGCAGCCGGTGCTCGACGCGCCGCGGCTGGGCTGCCTGAACGTGCACGGCTCGCTGCTGCCGCGCTGGCGCGGCGCCGCGCCGATCCAGCGCGCCATCCTGGCCGGCGACGCGGAGACCGGCATCACCATCATGCAGATGGACGCCGGGCTGGACACCGGCGCCATGCTGCTCATGGGCGCGGTGCCGATCACCGGCGAGACGACCGCGTCCAGCCTGCACGACGCGCTCGCCGACCTCGGCGCGCGGCTGATCGTCGAGGCGCTGGGCGGGCTCGCCGCCGGCCGCCTGGCCGCCGAACCGCAGCCGGAGGACGGCGTCACCTACGCCGCCAAGCTGACGCGCGAGGACGGCCGGCTCGACTGGTCGAAGGACGCCGCCTATGTCGAGCGGCAGGTGCGGGCCCTGACGCCATGGCCCGGCTGCTGGTTCGACGCGCCGGCGTCCCAGGGGGGTGAGCGCATCAAGGTGCTGAAGGCCGAGCTGGCGCCGACCGGCCCAGCCGCCGCGCCGGGCACCATCATGGACGACCGGCTGACCATCGCCTGCAACGAGGGCGCGGTGCGCCTGACGCTGGTGCAGCGGCCCGGCAAGGCGCCGGTCGATGGCGCGGCGTTCCTGCGCGGCTTCGCGTTGCCGCCCGGCACGGTGCTCGAAACCTCGGTTTCGATCGCGGGCGCCGTGACGACTCCCTGACATGGCGCGCTGGAAGCTGACCATCGAGTACGACGGCCGCCCGTTCTCCGGCTGGCAGCGGCAGGACAACGGCCCGTCGGTGCAGCAGGCGCTGGAGGAGGCGGTCCTCAAGCTCTCTGGCGAGACCGTGCGCGTGCACGCGTCGGGGCGCACGGACGCGGGCGTGCACGCGCTGGGGCAGGTCGTGCACTTCGACCTGGACAAGCCGTTCGCCGGCGACAAGATCCGCGACGGGCTGAACTTCCACCTGCGCCCCTGGCCGGTGGCGGTGCTGGCCGTGCAGGCGGCGGGGGAGGACTTCCACGCCCGCCTGACCTCCATCGGGCGCTCCTACGTCTACCGCATCCTCAACCGGCGGGCGCCGCCGGCGCTCGACATCGGGCGGGTGTGGCACGTGCAGCGGCCGCTCGACGCCGAGGCGATGCACGCGGCCGCCCAGGTGCTGGTCGGCCAGCACGATTTCACCAGCTTCCGCGCCGCGCTGTGTCAGGCGAAGTCGCCGCTGAAGACGCTGGACCGGCTGGACGTGGTGCGCGAGGGCGAGGAGGTGCGGGTGTACGCCGCCGCGCGCTCCTTCCTGCACCACCAGGTGCGCAACATGGTCGGCACGCTGGAGCTGGTCGGCATCGGCAAGTGGACCGCCGCCGACGTGCGCGCCGCGCTGGAGGCGCGCGACCGCAGCCGCGCCGGACCGACCGCCCCGCCGGACGGCCTGTACTTCGTCGAGGCGCGCTACCTTTCGTCGTGAAAACGCTTGCCCCCGGCCGCGCTTGCGCCGGATGATGCCCGTCCTTTGTGCAGAACGGATGGCGGGAATGGCGACGAAGACTTTTATCCCTGTGGCCGCGGCGCTGGCCGCCATGCTCGCGCTGGTCCCGCCGGCGTCGGCCCAGTCGGCGGCGCCCGCCGGGCGTGTGACGCCGATGTTCAAGGCGCTCGACACCAACGGCGACGGCAAGATCTCGCTGGACGAGTTCCTGGCCGGGTCGCGCGGCGAGGGCACGGCGTCGGCGCCCGAGTCGCGCCAGCACCTGGAGACCCGCTTCCGCCAGCTCGACGGCGACGGCGACGGCGCCCTGACCCCCGGCGAGCTGATCGGCGCCGGCCGCGGCCCGGCGCACGCCAAGCAGTAGGGGAGCGTTCCCTGCTCCGCCGCCTGCTGCTGCTGACGCTCGCCGCGGCGCTGCTGGGCGCCTGCGGCGTCGATGCGCAGCAGTCGGCGCTGTGCCGCCGCCTGATCCCGGCGTTCGAGCCGAACCCCGAGCGCGTCCGCGTCCTCGACGAGGCCTACGCCGCCGACGGACGGACGCTGACCGTGCGCTACGCGGCGGACGGGCAGGAGCACCGGATCGCCTGCCGCTTCGCCGGCCGCCATTTCGACGCCGGCCGCGACGAGGTGGAGCACGTCGCCACCGACCGCGGCGACCTGACCGAACTGCAGATGGTCATGCTGCGCATCTGGGCCGGCCTCGGCAACCGCTGGGAGCTGCCCGACGCGCCGGAGCGCGCCGCGGCACCCCCGCCCTCGCCGTGGACGCCGGTGCTGTTCTTTCTGCAGCAGGTGATCAACGCGGTGACGGTGGCGTGCGTGTACGGGCTGCTCGCCATCGGCTACACGCTGGTCTACGGCATCCTCGGCCAGATCAACCTGGCGATGGGCGAGCTGACCATGATCGGCGCCATGACCACCGCGGTGGCGAGCGCCGGGCTGGTCATGCTGGGCGCGCAGGGGGCGGCGCCGGCGCTGCTGGCGGTGCTGCTGGCGGTGATGGGGTTCACCGCGGTGCAGGGCTGGACCATGGACCGGCTGGTGTTCCGGCCGTTCCGCGGCATGCGCACGCACACGCCGCTGATCGCCGCGGTCGGCCTCGCCATCGCCTACCAGGAGGCGGTGCGGCTGCTGCACGGCGCCCGCGACTGGTGGCCGCAGCCGGTGTTCGCCACCCGCCACGACCTGGCGAGCGCCGGCGGCTTCACGCTGACCGCGCTGACCTCGCAGGTGATCGTGCTGGCGCTGACGGCGGGGCTGTACGCGCTGCTCGCCTGGGTGATGAAGCGCACCGCGTTCGGCCGCGCGCACCGCGCCTGCGCCGACGACGTGGGCGCGGCGGCGCTGATGGGGCTGGACGTCAACCGCACGGTGGCGACCACCTTCGCCATCGGCGGCGCGTACGCGGCGGCGGCGGGCTACGTGATCGCGCTGTACTACGGCGGCATCAACTTCTTCACCGGCTATCTGGTCGGCTTCAAGGCGCTGGCCGCAGCGGTGATCGGCGGCATCGGCTCGGTGCCGGGCGCCATGCTGGGCGGTGCGCTGCTGGGCATGGTCGAGACCTTCTGGTCCGCCTATTTCGCCATCGAGTACAAGGACATCGTCGCCTTCGGCCTGCTGGCGCTGTTCCTGGTGCTGCGCCCGCAGGGGCTGCTGGGACAGGAGCGGCGGCGGGGGGATTGACGTCGCTTTTGCCCCCTCCCTAACCCTCCCCCGCTGCGCGGTGGAGGGCACTGCCGACGCTGCGCCAAGGCCCCCTCCACCGCGCAGCGGGGGAGGGTCGGGGAGGGGGCAAACCTGCCTACTCCGTCATCTGCCCCGCCATCACCACGCGCGCCGGCGGGAAGTGCAGGGACACGGTGGTGCCGACGTTGGGCGCGCTGTCGACCAGCAGGTGGCCGTCGTGCAGCTCGGTCAGTGCCTTGGCGATGGGCAGGCCGATCCCGGTGCCCTCGTGCGTGCGGGCGAGGCCGGTCTCGATCTGGCCGAACATGCTGAGCGCCCGCGGGATCTCCTCCGCACTCATGCCGATGCCGGTGTCGGCGACCGAGATCACCATGCCACCGCCGTGGCCCAACTCGGCACGCACAGTCACCGTGCCGGGGTCGGGGGTGTATTTGATGGCGTTGGACAGCAGGTTGATGAGGATCTGCTTCAACCGCAGCTCGTCGCCCCACAGCAGAGGCAGGTCGGGCGGCACCGCCGTCTCCAGCCGGAGGGAACGGCCCATGGCGCGGCCGCGGGCGATGTCCAGGCAGGCGGCGGCGAGCAGCGCGACGTTCACCTCCTGCTCGTGCAGCTCGAACCGCTCCGCGCTGATCTTCGACAGGTCGAGGATGTCGTTGATGATGCTCAGCAGGTGGCTGCCGGACGCGTGGATGGTGTCGAGGTACTGGCGCTGCTTGTCGGTCAGCGGGCCGGGGTGGCCGCTCGCCAGCAGGTCGGAGAAGCCGATGACGGCGTTCAGCGGCGTGCGCAGCTCGTGGCTGACGTTGGCCAGGAAGTGCGACTTGGCCTGGCTCTCGCGCTCTGCGTCCTCCTTGGCGGCGGTCAGCTCGGCGGTGCGTTCGGCGACGCGCTGCTCCAGGCTGTTGTTGGCCTGGATCAGCGCGAGGCGCGCCGTCTCCTCGCGGTTGATGGCGCCCAGCGCCAACGCCACGAAGCCGCCCACAGACAGCAGCGCCGCGGCGAACAGCGCGCTGGTCCACAGCACGCGCTCGCGCCACTCGCTCAGCGCGTCGCCGTGCGCCACCGCGGCGGTCACCACCAGCGGCAGACCGGCGACGCGGCGGTAGGCGACGTGGCGCTGCTCGCCGTCCGGGCCGTCCTCGACAAACACGCCCGAGGCGGCCCGCGGCAGGTGGGTGCGGAACAGCGGGCTGTCGTGCAGGCTGGCGCCGATGTCCGCCGGGCCCATGGGGTGGCGCACCAGCAGCGCGCCGTCGTCGCGCAGGATGGCCAGCTCCGCCTTCGTCGGGCCGTTGCCGAGGTTCAGCGAGCGGTACAGGTCGCTGAAGTAGCCGGAGTCGATGGCCGCCAGCACCACCCCGGCGAAGCCGCCGCCGGGCGCGGTCAGCCGCCGGCTGACGGTGAAGACGACGCGCTCGGTCACCGGGTTCAGCACCGCCGGGCCGACCACCACGGCCGCCCCGCTGTCGCGGTGGGCGCTGAAGTAGGCGCGGTCGGCGACGCTGCCCTCGGGCACCGGGCGCTGCAGGGACGACAGGACGAACCGCCCCGCGGCGTCGGTCATGAAGATCCAGCCGACCTGCGGCAGGTGGTCCGCCATCTCCTTGATGTCGATCCACATCCGCTCGGAGGTCACGACCTCCTCGTAGCCGTGCTCGCGGATCTGGTCGATGATGTGGATGAGGATGATGTTGCTCGCCTCGACCGTACGCTTGGCGTGCTCCTCCAGCAGCGCCGTCACGTCCTGGGCGGTGCGCTCGGCGTCGCCCACGGAGTCCCGGTGGTCGATCCACGCCTCGCCGGCCCACAGCAGGCCGCCCAGCAGCGCCACCATGAGCGCGAAGGCGACGACGGCGATGCGGGGCTTGGTGTGCATGCGGCGGGAGCAGTTCTTCGCAGCTTCGTCGGGAGGCAAGACTAGACGGTCGCGGCACGGCCACCAAGGGACATCTGCAGACCCTTGGTTGCGCCGGAGGGCGAAAGCTCACGCTCGTTTGTGTACGGTCTTTTCAGTCGCGTTTGCGCGCGCGGGGATGGGCGCCGTTGTAGACGGCGAGCAGCTGCTCGGCCTCGACGTCGGTGTAGCGCTGGGTGGTGGACAGCGAGGCGTGGCCCAGCAGGTCCTGGATGGCGCGCAGGTCGCCGCCGCCGGCCAGCAGGTGGGTGGCGAAGCTGTGGCGCAGCGCGTGCGGCGTCGCCGTCTCCGGCAGGCCCATCAGGCGGCGCAGGTGCTGCATCTGGCGTTGCGCGATGGCCGACTGCAGCCGCTTGCCGCGGGCGCCGAGGAACAGCGGGCCCTCCGGGCCGGGGTCGAACGGACAGGCGTCGAGGTAGGCGCGCACCGCCTCGTTGACCGCCGGCAGGACGGGGACCATGCGCTCCTTGCGGCCCTTGCCGAGCACGCGCAGCGTGTCGCCCAACGGCGCCTCCTTGCGTGGCAGGTCGAGCGCCTCGGAGATGCGCAGGCCGCAGCCGTACAGCAGGGTGAACAGCGCGCGGTCGCGCCGGCCGATCCACGGCGCGTCCGGTTCGTCGCCCGCGGTGCCGAGCAGGGCGGCGGCGTCGCGTTCGGTCAGCGGGCGCGGCACCGGGCGCTTGGCCTTGGGGGTGCTCAGCGTGCCGATAGCGGCGTTGTGCAGCCGGCCGGAGCGGTCGAGCCAGCGGAACAGGTTGCGCACCGCGGCCAGGGCGCGAGCGCGGCTGGCGGCGGTCAGCCCGTCGCCGGCGCGCGCCGCCAGCCAGGCGCGGAAGTCGGTGGCCTTCAGCCCGCCCAGGTCGTTCATCGACGGCGGCCGGCCGTGGTAGCCGGTGAGGAACTTGAGGAACTCCGCCACGTCGCCGACGTAGGCGGACAGCGTGTGCGGGGAAACGTTCTTTTCGCTCACCAGCCAGCGGTGCCAGTGGGCCAGTGCGTCCTGCACGTCCGCCTGGGCGGAGAAGCCGAGGACGGGATCGGGTTGGCTCATGCCGGCCCGCTCATGCCGGCAGATCCAGCCACGACCGGATGCAGCGCTCGACCACGCGGGCGAGGAAGCCGACCAGCTCGGTGCCCTGGCCGGGGTGGAACATGTCCGGGTCGCGCGAGCCGAAGGCCAGCAGGCCTTCCGGCGTCTCGCTGGAGATCTGCAGGCGGATCAGCGCCTGCGAGCGCACGAGGCCGGCGCCGGGGCCGAACAGCTCCGGGTCGCCGGGGGTGTCGGAGGCCAGCACCACGTCGCGCGTGCCCAGCCACTGGTCGATCATTCCCGGCTCGACCACGCGCACGCCGGTGCGGTGGACGTGCGGGATGTCCAGCCCGTTCGATTCGACGACCAGCCCGGCGACGTCGAGGTCGAGCAGCACCGCCAGGTCGGTGGCGATGGTCTGGATCAGCTGTTCGAAGTTCTGCGCGTCCAGCAGGAACAGCACCGCCGCGTGGATGCGGTTCTGGCTGTTCAGGTTGGCGCGGGTGGTGGTGATCAGCTCGCGCTGCTGGTCCTTCAGCGCGCGGACGTCGCCGCGCAGCCGCTCCACCATGAAGGCCTGCAGGTCGACCACCCCCCGGCCGCGGTCGTGCGTCGGCGGGGTGAGGTGGCCGACCAGCTCGGGATGCTGGACCAGGAAGTCCGGGTGCTCGCGCAGGTAGGCGCAGACGTCCTCGGCGGTGAGGGTCGGCGCCACCCTGGGCGAGGGTCCCGGATCGCGGGCCATGCAGGGTCTCCGATGCTTACAGGATGCTCTGGCCGGTCTTCTTCCAGTCCTCGACGAAGGTCGCGAGGCCCTTGTCGGTCAGCGGGTGGGCGAAGAGCTGCTTCAGCACCGACGGCGGCGCCGTGACGACGTGCGCGCCCAGGCGCGCCGCCTTCACGATGTGCACCGGGTTGCGGATCGAGGCGACCAGCACCTCGGTCTTGAAATAGTCGTAGTTGCGGTAGATCTCGCAGATGTCCTGGATGATCCCCATGCCGTCCTGGCCGATGTCGTCGAGGCGGCCGACGAACGGCGACACGAAGCTGGCGCCGGCCTTGGCGGCGAGGATCGCCTGCGCCGGCGAGAAGCACAGCGTGACGTTGACCATCGTGCCTTCCGACGACAGGATCTTGCAGACCTTGAGCCCGGCCGGGGTCAGGGGCACCTTCACGGCGACGCGGTGGGAGATCTTGGCGATCTTGTGCGCCTCGAGCAGCATGGTGTCGAAATCGGTGGAGGCCACCTCGGCGCTCACCGGGCCGTTGACCACCTCGCAGATCTCGGCCACCAGATCGAGGAACTTGCGGCCGGTCTTGGCGACCAGGGAGGGGTTGGTGGTAACACCGTCCAGCAGGCCGGAATCGGCCAGATCGCGGATCTCGACGATGTCGGCGGTGTCGACGAAGAACTTCATGATGACGGGTCCATACGTGAGTCGGTGTGGCGGGGCTGCCCGCGTGCGCACCCCCTACCACAACAGCGGCACCGGGCGCATCGTCCGAGAGGCAGTCTAACGTATGCGCGCTTCGCACGCCAGTTCCGCCCCCGCCGACCTCCTCGGCCATGTTCCCCTCCATCAGGAAAGGGGGCCCGACGTGCGGGTCAGCGTGCTGCTGCCCCTGCCGCTGCGGGAGGCGTACGACTACCGCGTGCCGCCGGGGCTCGACCTGCAGCCCGGCGACTATGTGGAGGTGCCGCTGGGGCCACGCCGGGTGATCGGCGTGGTCTGGGGGCCGGGCGGCGGGACGGTGGAGTCCGGCCGGCTGAAGGCGGTGGTGCGCCGCTTCGACGTGCCGCCGATGCCGGAGGTGGAGCGCCGCTTCATCGACTGGGTCGCCGCCTACACCATGACCATGCCCGGCATGGTGCTGAAGATGGCGGTCAGCGTGCCGGCCGCGCTGGACCCGCCGAAGCCCACCATCGCCTACCATCGCAGCACGGCGGAACCGCCGCCCGGCTTCAAGCTGACCGAGGCGAGGAAGCGCGTGCTGGCCCTGCTCGACGACGGGCCGCCGCGCACGGCATCGGAACTGGCGGACGAGGCCGGCTGCGGCGTCACCGTGGTGCGCGGCTTGGCCGAGGCCGGGATGCTGGAGCCGGTGCTGCTCCAGCCCGCGTCGGCGTCGCCGCACCCGGAATGGGACCGGCCCGGGCCGACGCTGTCGCCCGACCAGCAGGCGTCGGCCGACTTCCTGCGGCAGAAGGTGGAGGCTCGCGCCTACGCCACCGTGCTGCTGGACGGCGTCACCGGCTCCGGCAAGACCGAGGTCTATTACGAGGCGATCGCCGCCTGCCTGGAGCAGGGCCGGCAGGTGCTGGTGCTGCTGCCGGAGATCGCGCTGTCGGCGCAGTGGCTCGACCGCTTCGCCAAGCGCTTCGGCGCGCCGCCGGCCGAGTGGCACTCCGACCTCACCGGGGCGGCCCGGCGCGACACGTGGCGGGCGGTGGCGAAAGGCGAGATCCCGGTGGTGGTCGGCGCCCGCTCGGCGCTGTTCCTGCCCTACAGGGACCTCGGCCTGATCATCGTCGATGAGGAGCACGACGCCGCCTACAAGCAGGAGGAGGGCGCCATCTACCACGCCCGCGACATGGCGGTGGCGCGGGCGCACCTGGGGCAGATCCCCATCGTGCTGGTCTCCGCCACGCCGGCGCTGGAGACGCAGGTCAACGCGGACAGCCGCCGCTACATCCGCGTCCACCTGCCGGGCCGGCACGGCGGCGCCATGCTGCCGGACGTCAAGCTGATCGACCTGCGCGCCGACCGGCCGCCGCCGCGGCACTGGCTGGCGCCCAGCCTGAAGAAGGCGCTGACCGAGACGCTGGCGGAGGGGGAGCAGGCCATGCTGTTCCTGAACCGCCGCGGCTACGCGCCGCTGACGCTGTGCCGCGCCTGCGGCCACCGGCTGCAATGCCCGAACTGCACCGCGTGGCTGGTCGAGCACCGGCTCGCCCGCAAGCTGCAATGCCACCACTGCGGGCTGGCGCAGCCGCTGCCCGAGGCCTGCCCGAACTGCGGCGAGCACGGCACCCTGGCGGCCTGCGGCCCCGGCGTCGAGCGCATCGCCGAGGAGGTGGCCGAGCTGTTCCCCGACGCCCGCGCCGCCATCATGGCGTCGGACACGCTGTTCGGCCCGAAGGCGATCCAGGAGATGATCCGCAAGATCGCCGACCACGAGCTGGACATCGTCATCGGCACCCAGGTGATGGCGAAGGGGCACCACTTCCCCATGCTGACGCTGGTCGGCGTGGTGGACGCCGACCTCGGTCTGGCCGGCGGCGACCTGCGGGCGGGCGAGCGCACCTATCAACTGCTGCACCAGGTGGCCGGCCGCGCCGGGCGCGGCGAGCGGCCGGGCACCGTCTACCTGCAGACCTACATGCCCGAGCACCTGGTGATGCAGGCGCTGGCCGCCGGCGACCGCGACGGCTTCTACCAGCTGGAGGCGGAGATGCGGCTGGAGGCGGCGATGCCGCCGTTCGGCCGGCTGGCGGCGCTGATCGTCTCGGGCGAGGACGCCGCGCTGGTCGACCGCGTCGCCATGGCGCTGGGCCGCGCCGCGCCGCGCTCCGACACCGTGGCGGTGCTGGGGCCGGCGCCGGCGCCGCTGGCCCTGCTGCGCGGCCGCCACCGCCGCCGCCTGCTGCTGAAGGCGCCGCGTGGCACGCCCATTCAGTCGCTCATCGCCGGCTGGCTGGAGCAGGTCGAGGTGCCGCCCGCGGTGCGCGTGCAGGTGGACGTGGATCCGTACAGCTTCCTGTAAGGCGGGCTGCCGCCGCCGTTGCGTCAACGCGGGGAGCGGCGATCCCGCCGGGCGGCCGTATGGCCCTCACGCACAGTGCTGCGCAATGTGCCGCCGGGTTCGAACCAAAGGGGCTTGATGGAAGCCGTCAGGCGCCTTCGGTATCATTCCTGCACGAATAATTCGCGCCGCAACGGCCCGCAACGCGCCGCGTGCACAGCATTCCGCCAATCCACCCGGGCACATTTCAAAAGAAGATAAAATTTGTTTTCATAGATGAATCAATTGTTTTAAATCTGAGGACGCGGCGGTCCGTGGCGCCGCTGCGATCTCATACTTAGGTTGGATTGGGAGGAGATGAGCGCATGTCGCTTATCAACCGTCTGTCGATTCGCTCGAAGATTGCCCTCGCGTTCGGGCTGGTGGTGGCGTCGATCATCGCGTCGTCGCTGCTCGTGCACCGGAATGTCCGCGAACAAGGCCGGCAGCTCGATGTGATCGAACGGGCTGCCGAGGAGGTGCTGGCCCAGGTGGTTCCGCTGGCGCAGGGCGTCCTCGATCTGCGCTACGACGTGGCGCAGGTGCAGCAGTGGCTCACCGACGTGTCGGCGACGCGCGGCCTGGACGGCCTGGACGACGGCCCGAAGAAGGCGGAGGAGTTCGCCGACCGGTTCGCCGCCGACCTGACGCTCGCGCTCGCCCGCGCCGACGCCCTGAACCTGCCCGACGTGCGCGCCGAGCTGCTGGCCACGCGCGAGCGGTTCACGCCCTACTACCAGACCGGCCAGCGCATGGCCCGCGCCTACGTCGAGGGCGGGCCGGAAGCCGGCAACGCGCTGATGGGCGACTTCGATGCGACGGCCGAGGGGCTGGCGCAGCGGCTCGACCGGCTGGCCGAGTTGGTCGGGCAGGCCAGCGCCGCCCGCTTCCAGGGGCTCAAGGGCGCCGTGGCGACGATCGAGGTGTCGAACGACGGGATCCGCGACGTGCTGATCCTGGCCACCGCGTTCTCCGTGGTCGCGGCGTTGGCCAGCGTGGTGGTGCTCGGGTTCATCCTGTCGCGGCCGCTGCTGCGCCTGCGCGCGGTGATGACGGCGCTGGCCGGCGGCGATCTGGGTGTCGCGGTCGGCTTCGAGGGGCGCAGCGACGAGGTTGGCGGCATGGCCGACACGGTGCGCGTCTTCCAGGCGAACGCCCGCGAGGCGGAGCGCCAGCGCGCCGAGCAGGAGGCAGCCCGCGCCGGAGCCGAGGAGGAGAAGCGCCGGGCGCTGGAGCGCATGGCCGCCACGGTGGAGACCGAGACCCGCGGCGCCGTCAACCAGGTCGCCGCGCGCACCCGCCAGATGAACGCCAACGCCGACGGCATGGCGGCCTCTGCCACCGCGGTCAGCGGCAGCGCCCAGGACGTCGCGGCCGCGGCCGAGCAGGCGCTGGGCAACGCGCAGACGGTGGCCGCCGCCACCGAGGAGCTGAGCGCCTCCATCGGCGAGATCAGCCGCCACGTCGGCGAGGCGAGCGCCGTGTCGCACCGCGCCGTCGGCGCCGCGCAGGGGGCCGCCGCGACCATCGGAAAGCTGGCCGAGGCGGTGGGCCGCATCGGCGAGGTGGCCGACCTGATCAACGGCATCGCCGCGCAGACCAACCTGCTGGCCCTCAACGCCACCATCGAGGCGGCGCGGGCGGGGGAGGCGGGCAAGGGCTTCGCCGTGGTGGCGTCGGAGGTGAAGAACCTCGCCAACCAGACCTCCAAGGCGACCGAGGACATCGCCGGCCAGATCGCCGACATCAAGGGCGTCACCGGCAGCGCGGTCGGCGCGGTGGAGGAGATCGTCCAGACCATCCACGACATCGACCGCATCGCCTCGACCATCGCCGCGGCGGTGGAGCAGCAGACCGCCGCCACCGGCGAGATCGCCCGCAGCGTCGGTCAGACCACCACCGCCGCGCAGTCGGTGTCGGTCCGCATCGGCGCGGTGTCGCGGGAGGCCGGCAGCACCGGCGAGCGCGCCGCCGAGGTGCAGCACCTCGCCTCCGAGCTGGCCTCCGGCATCGACGCGCTGTGCGAGCAGGTGGTGCGCATCATCCGCACCTCGACCGGGGACGTCGACCGCCGGCGGGCGCCGCGCGTGTCGGTCCAACTGCCGTGCCGGGTCGGTGGCGCGGCGGCGGTGGTGCGCGACCTGTCGGTGGGCGGGGCGATGATCGAGGGCGGGCCGGACCTGGCGGTCGGCGCCACCGGGACGCTGGGCCTGGATGCGGTCGGCGTGCCGCTGCCGTTTCGCGTCCGCGCCACCGGGCGCGGCGTCCTGCACGTCACCTTCGAGATCAGCGAGACCGCCTCCGCGGCGGTGCGCCGCGTCATCGATGGCCTGGGACGCACCCGGGCGGCGTGAGGCGACTCGGGCTGGCCGGTCCTATGACGCGACCATGGAGCGGCATCAGGCCAGCGCGTCGGCGCGCGCCGTGCGGCTGCGCGGGCGCCAGATCGACAGGCACTCGGCGGCGGTGGCGCCGTCGCCGATGCCGTACCAGCCGGCGCGGTCGTTGAAGCTCAGCGTGTAGCGGCCGGTGCCGTCGCGCTCGAAGCGGAACACCGCGCGCTCGACCCCCGGCAGCATCACCAGCAGCCGGTCGTAGTCGCGCCCGCTCTCGCGGATGATCCCCAGCCAATGGCCGAGGCGCAGCTTGGGTTCCGCCACCATCCCGAACTCGTCGAGGTCGGCGGGCGTGAAGCGGGCGCGGGAGAAGGCGACGACAGTCATGGTGGGGCACACGGATCGCGGAAGACGTGCCGGAACGGTGGCTTCGATTGGTTAAGCGGGGGTTAAGGTCTCGCCGAGTTCACAGCCCGTGGTGGCGACCCGGCCGGCCGAAAGTTGCCATTTTCTGAGGCATTCATACGGCTTCCGTCGGATACCCCCATTCGTTGCACGGAAACTGTCCAGACTCGGTTGCGCATAGGCGATTCCTGTGATATTGGACCGCTCGCTTTCGCGGCCGGGGCCGTCGCAACAAGCATATCAGCTCTCCTTAAGGCCCTGAAAATTCACCGTCTACCGAACTCATATTCGAGGGATCAGGTGGCTTCCGAAGGTACAGGCGTTTCCGAGCTCTCCGGCCGCTATTCCACGGCGCTGTTCGAGCTTGCGGATGAGAACAAGGCGCTCGATCAGGTCGCAGGCGATCTGACCGCGCTGAAGCAACTCCTTGCCGAGAGCGCCGACCTTCGCCGCCTCGTCCAGAGCCCGGTGATCAGCCGCGGCGAGCAGGGTCGTGCCATGGCTGCGGTTCTGGACCGCGCCGGCGTGTCGGATCTGACCAAGCGCTTCATCGGGCTGGTGGCGAAGAACCGCCGGCTCTTCGCGCTTCCGGGCATGATCAACGGCTACTTGGCCGAGCTGGCCCGGCGCCGTGGCGAGACCACGGCGCACGTGACGGCCGCCAAGCCGCTGTCCGACGCCCAGGTCGAGGCGGTCACCGACGCCCTCAAGAAGTCGGTCGGCTCCAAGGTGACGGTGAGCGTTACCGTCGATCCGGCGCTGATCGGCGGCATGATCGTGAAATATGGCTCGCGCATGGTCGACACCTCGGTGCGCACCAAGCTCGACAAGTTGCAACTCGCCATGAAGGCCTCAGGGGGACAAGTCTGATGGATATCCGCGCCGCAGAAATCTCTGCGATCCTCAAGCAGCAGATCGCGAATTTCGGGACCGAGGCGGACGTCGCCGAGGTGGGCCAGGTTCTGTCGGTGGGTGACGGCGTCGCCCGCGTGCACGGCCTGGACAACGTGCGCGCCGGCGAGATGGTGGAGTTCCCCGGCGGCCTGAAGGGCATGGCGCTGAACCTCGAGACCGACAACGTCGGCGTCGTGATCTTCGGCAACGACCGCGACATCAAGGAAGGCGACACCGTCAAGCGCACCGGCACCATCGTGGACGTGCCGGTCGGCAAGGGCCTGCTGGGCCGCGTGGTTGACGGCCTCGGCAACCCGATCGACGGCAAGGGCCCGCTGGTCGACGTCGAGCGCAAGCGCGTGGAAGTGAAGGCCCCCGGCATCATTCCGCGCAAGTCGGTGCACGAGCCGATGCAGACCGGCCTGAAGGCCGTGGACAGCCTGGTGCCGGTCGGCCGCGGCCAGCGCGAGCTGATCATCGGCGATCGCCAGACCGGCAAGACCGCCGTCGTGCTCGACACCTTCATCAACCAGAAGCCGATCAACCAGGGCGACGACGAGAGCAAGAAGCTCTACTGCATCTACGTCGCCGTCGGTCAGAAGCGCTCGACGGTCGCCCAGATCGTCAAGACGCTGGAAGACGCCGGCGCCATGGAGTACTCGATCGTGGTCGCCGCGACCGCGTCCGAGCCGGCGCCGATGCAGTTCCTGGCGCCGTACACCGGCTGCACCATGGGCGAGTTCTTCCGCGACAACGGCATGCACGCCGTGATCGTGTACGACGATCTGTCCAAGCAGGCCGTCGCCTACCGCCAGATGTCGCTGCTGCTGCGCCGCCCGCCGGGCCGCGAAGCCTACCCCGGCGACGTGTTCTACCTGCACAGCCGCCTGCTCGAGCGCGCGGCGAAGATGAACGACACGCACGGCGCCGGCTCGCTGACCGCGCTGCCGATCATCGAGACGCAGGCCGGCGACGTCTCCGCGTACATCCCGACCAACGTGATCTCGATCACCGACGGCCAGATCTTCCTCGAGACGACGCTGTTCTACCGCGGCATCCGTCCCGCGATTAACGTCGGTCTGTCGGTGTCGCGCGTGGGTTCCGCCGCGCAGATCAAGGCGATGAAGCAGGTCGCCGGCTCGATCAAGCTGGAGCTCGCCCAGTACCGCGAGATGGCCGCCTTCGCGCAGTTCGCCTCGGACCTCGACGCCTCGACCCAGCGCCTGCTGGCCCGCGGCGCCCGCCTGACCGAGCTGCTGAAGCAGGGCCAGTACCAGCCGCTGCCGGTCGAGGAGCAGGTCGTCTCCATCTTCGCCGGCGTGAAGGGCTACCTCGACAAGATCAAGGTCGAGGACGTCACCCGCTTCGAGAAGAAGTACCTGGACGAGATCCGCTCGAAGGGCGCCGACATCCTGAACGCCATCCGCACCGAGAAGGCGATCAGCCCGGCCACCGAGGAGAAGCTCAAGGGCTTCCTCGAGGGCTTCACCAAGGTGTTCGTCTGATCTGAACCATGAGGTCCGGGGCCGCGAGGCCCCGGATCTTCGGTTGCGGAACTCTCGCGGGATGAAGGGCCGGTATGCCTAGCCTCAAGGACCTCAAGAATCGGATCGCCAGCGTCCAGTCGACGCGGAAGATCACGTCGGCCATGAAGATGGTGGCCGCCTCCAAGCTCCGCCGCGCGCAGGAGCAGGCCGAGGCGTCCCGTCCCTACGCCGAGCGCATGGGCCGCATGCTCACCTCGCTGGCCGCCAACGTCCAGAACGGCGCCGGCGGTCCGAAGCTGATGACGGGCACGGGCTCCGACCAGGTGCACCTCCTCGTCGTCATCTCCTCCGACCGCGGCCTGTGCGGCGGCTTCAACGGCACCATCGTCCGCGAGGCGCGCCGCCAGATCCAGCGCCTGCAGGGCGAGGGCAAGACGGTGAAGGTGCTGACCGTCGGCCGCAAGGGCCGCGACCAGATCCGCCGCGACTACGCCTCGCTGATCGTCGAGACCTACGAGGACGTCGGCCGCCGCAAGCTGTCGTTCGCCGACGCCGACGCGGTCGCCAGGAAGATCAACGAGATGTACGAGGCGGGCGAGTTCGACGTCTGCTCCGTGATCTACAACAAGTTCAAGTCGGCGATCACGCAGATCGTCACCGTCCAGCAGCTCATCCCGTTCGCGGTGCCGGAGACGGCGACCGGCGAGGGCGCTGCCGAGGAGGCGAAGGCGATCTACGAGTTCGAGCCCGACGAGGAGCAGATCCTCGCCGAGCTGCTGCCGCGCAACCTGTCGATCCAGGTCTACCGCGCGCTCCTGGAGAGCGCGGCCTCGGAGCAGGGTGCCCGCATGACCGCGATGGACAACGCCACCCGCAACGCCGGCGACATGATCAACCGTCTGACGCTGACCTACAACCGGACGCGCCAGGCGTACATCACCAAGGAGCTGATCGAGATCATCTCCGGCGCCGAGGCGATCTGAGGCACTGCGTGATCCGCGGTTTCGTTTGACACATTCGAGTTCCGAGGGAGCTTTACCCCATGGCTAAGAACACCGAGGCCCAGGCCACCAACACCGGCGGCCGGATCACCCAGGTCACGGGCGCCGTCGTCGACGTGCAGTTCGACGGCGACCTGCCGGCGATCCTGAACGCGCTGCACACCCAGAACGAGGGCAAGACCCTGGTTCTCGAGGTGGCGCAGCACCTGGGCGAGAACACCGTGCGCACCATCGCCATGGACAGCACGGACGGCCTCGTCCGCGGTCAGGAAGTGGTGGACACCGGCGGCCCGATCGCCGTGCCGGTTGGCCCCGAGACGCTCGGCCGCATCATCAACGTCATCGGCGAGCCGATCGACGAGCGCGGCCCGGTCGGCAACAAGTCGGTGTCGCCGATCCACCGTCCGGCCCCGGAGTTCGTCGAGCAGTCCACCGAAGCCGAAGTGCTGGTCACCGGCATCAAGGTCGTGGACCTGCTGGCCCCGTACGCCAAGGGCGGCAAGATCGGCCTGTTCGGCGGCGCCGGTGTGGGCAAGACCGTGCTCATCATGGAGCTGATCAACAACGTCGCGAAGGCGCACGGCGGCTACTCGGTGTTCGCCGGCGTCGGTGAGCGCACCCGCGAGGGCAACGACCTCTACCACGAGATGATCGAGTCGGGCGTCATCAAGCTCGACGGCCCGGGCTCCAAGGTGGCCCTGGTGTACGGCCAGATGAACGAGCCGCCGGGTGCCCGCGCGCGCGTCGCGCTGACCGGCCTGACGGTCGCGGAGTACTTCCGCGACGAGGAAGGCCAGGACGTGCTGTTCTTCGTGGACAACATCTTCCGCTTCACGCAGGCGGGCTCCGAGGTGTCGGCGCTGCTCGGCCGCATCCCCTCGGCGGTGGGCTACCAGCCGACGCTGGCCACCGACATGGGTGCGCTCCAGGAGCGCATCACCACCACCAAGAAGGGCTCGATCACCTCGGTGCAGGCCATTTACGTGCCCGCCGACGACCTGACCGACCCGGCCCCGGCCACCTCGTTCGCCCACCTGGACGCCACGACGGTGCTGTCGCGCCAGATCGCCGAGCTGGGCATCTACCCGGCCGTGGATCCGCTCGACTCCACCTCGCGCATCCTGGACCCGCGCGTCGTCGGCGACGAGCACTACAAGGTCGCCCGTGACG
Source organism: Azospirillum sp. (assembly GCF_050789165.1). NCBI lineage: Bacteria > Pseudomonadati > Pseudomonadota > Alphaproteobacteria > Rhodospirillales > Azospirillaceae > Azospirillum > Azospirillum sp. Next base: position 84,724 of record NZ_JBOZRT010000054.1, on the reverse strand, counting down.
TGCAGCGCGTTCTGCAGACCTACAAGTCGCTGCAGGACATCATCGCGATCCTGGGCATGGACGAGCTGTCGGAAGACGACAAGCTGACCGTCGCCCGCGCCCGCAAGATCCAGCGCTTCCTGTCGCAGCCCTTCCACGTCGCCGAGGTGTTCACCGGCACCCCGGGCGTGCTGGTGTCCATCGAGGAGACCATCAAGGGCTTCAAGGGCATCGTGGCCGGCGACTACGACCACCTGCCGGAGGCCGCCTTCTACATGGTCGGCACCATCGACGAGGCCATCGCCAAGGCCAAGAAGATGGCCGCCGAGGCCGCCTAAGGTCTCGTCTGGTCCACAGTTGAAACGGCAACCCCCTCCCGTCCGGAAACGGCGGGAGGGCGGGTCGAGGGAGCCCCTGTCGCATGGCCGATAAAGTCGAGTTCGAACTGGTGTCGCCGGAGAAGCTGCTGACCTCGCAGCCGGTGGACATGGTCGTGGTCCCGGGCACCGAAGGCGACTTCGGCGTGCTGGCCGGCCACGCGCCGATGATCTCCACCGTGCGTCCGGGCGTCATCGACGTCTACGAGGGCGACCGCGTCATCGACCGCGTCTTCGTCGCCGGCGGCTTCGCCGAGGTGACCGAGACCCGCTGCACGGTGCTGGCCGAGCAGGCCCTGCCGCTCGCCGACATCGACCGCGGCAAGGTCGAGCAGGAGGTCAAGGACCTCTCGGAAGACCTGGACGACGCCAAGTCCGACGCCGAGCGCGCCGAGGTGGAGGCCAAGCTGGCCATCGCCCGCGCCAAGCTCGACGCCGCCGGCGCCGGCAGCACGACGCACTGACCGGGCGCCGTCCGGTCTGCGGCACCGTGGACCGGCACGATCCCGTTGCATTGCGGAATCAAGCCCATACATAGTTTTGTGGGTTGCGACGCCCTCCGACACCGTCGGGGGGCGATTTCGTTTCGGGATCCGGAATCCGGGGAAGGGGAGCGGGCATGGCGACGTTGCACTGGCGGTACGAGGACCTTCCCTGGGACAGCCTGGACCGCAGCCGGATCGATCCCGAGCTGGTGCCGCTGATCAAGGCGGCGGCGCTGGTCGAATTCAACGCCGACGACTACACCGCCTACCTCTGCAACGTCTTCAAGGACGATCCCGACTTCCAGCAGGCCGCCCACGACTGGGCGGTCGAGGAGGTGCAGCACGGCCGGGCGCTCGGCCGCTGGGCCGAGCTTGTGGACCCGTCCTTCAACTTCGAGCGCGCCGTGCAGCGCTTCCGCGCCGGCTACCGCGTGCCGATCGACCTGACCGCGTCGATCCGCGGCTCGCGCAGCGGCGAGCTGATCGCGCGCTGCATGGTGGAGACCGGCACCAGCTCCTACTACACGGCCATCGCCGATTCGACCGACGAGCCGCTGCTGAAGCTGATCTGCCGCAACATCGCCGCCGACGAGCTGCGCCACTACAAGCTGTTCTACGGCTACGCCAAGCGCTACCTGGAGACCGAGCGGCTCAGCAAGTGGCAGCGCCTGAAGGTCGCGCTGGCGCGCATCGGCGAGACCGAGGACGACGAGCTGGCCTACGCCTACTACGCCGCCAACGCGGAGGAGGGCGTGCCCTACGAGCGCAAGACCTTCAACGCCGCCTACGCCAAGCGCGCCTGGGGCCGCTACCAGGAACCGCACGTCGAGCGCGCCATCGCCATGGTCTTCAAGGCCTGCGGGCTGAAGCCGCACACCACGCCGTTCAAAATGGCGACCAAGGTGGCGTGGTGGCTGATCGCCGGGAAGGCGCGGGCGTCGGCGAGGGCGGCGTAGAACCTACCCGCCCCACGCGCTCAGGAACGCCAGCGCGCTGAGCGCCACCACCAGCGCCACGGCGATGTCGACGAAGATCTCGCCGTCGGGGTCGGGCCGGCGCCGCACCTCAGGCTCCGCCGCGCAGGAAGAAGGCGGCGGTGATCGCCACGTTCAGCAGCGAGATGCCGATGCGGACGTGCGCCGGGTTCAGGCGCCGGCCGACCCGCGCGCCGGCGTAGCCGCCGACCACCGCGCCGGCCAGCATCGCCAGCGTCTCCGGCCAGTGCACCGCACCGGCCGCGACGAAGCACAGCACCGCCACGCTGTTGGTGGCGCCGACCAGCAGGGTTTTGGCCGCGTTCATCGCCCGAACGTCGTCGACGCCGAAGACGCTCCACGCCGCCATCATCATGATGCCGACCGCGCCGCCGAAATAGCCGCCGTAGATGGCGATAAGGAACTGTACGGCCAGCAGCGGCCCGCGCCCCAGGCGAACCACCCGCCGCAGCGCCGCGCCGACCCCACGGCCGAACGCGAAGGCGATGGTCGCCGTCAGCAGCAGCCAGGGGACCACACCGTCGAAGGTCGCCGATGACGTCGCCAGCAGCAGCAGCGCGCCGAGGACGCCGCCGGCCAGGCTGACCGCCGCCAGCGCGCCGACGCCGACGCCCTCGAAGGGGCGGAACTCGGCGCGGTAGCCGACGGCGCTGGCGAGGCTGCCGGGAAACAGCGCGACGGTGCTCGATGCGTTCGCCGCCACCGAAGGCACACCGGCGCAGATCAGCGCCGGCAGGGTGACGAAGGAGCCGCCGCCGGCGATCGCGTTCATGGCGCCGGCGACGAAGCCGGCCGCTGTCAGGAGAATGAGGCTGTCCATGCCGCGGAGCTTGATCCGCCGCCGGCCGCGGCACAATGTGGGACATCCGCAGCCAGCCTTCGGGAAATCCGAAGCCTAGAGGAGGCCCCGCGTGCGCTTCGATCTCGCCGACCTGCGCCTGTTCCTGCACATCGCCGAGTGCGGCAGCATCACCGCGGGCGCCGAACGGGCGCATCTGGCGCTCGCCTCGGCCAGCGCCCGCGTGCGCGGGATGGAGGAGGCGCTGGGCGTGGCGCTGCTGGAGCGGGGGCGCCGCGGCGTCGAGCCGACGCCGGCCGGCCGGGCGCTGGTCCATCACGCGACGCTGGTGCTGCACCAGATCGAACGCATGCGCGGCGAACTCGGCGACTACGCCAAGGGGCTGAAGGGGCGCGTGCGGCTGCTGTCCAACACCGCCGCGGCGGCGGAATTCCTGCCCGACCCGCTGGCCCGCTTCCTGACCGCCCACCCGAACGTCGATGTGGACCTGGAGGAGCGGCCGAGCCACGCCATCGTCGAGGCGGTGGCGGGCGGCCTCGCCGATCTCGGCGTCGTCGCCGACACGGTGGCGCTGGGGGATTTGGAGACGCTGCCGTTCCGCCAGGACCAGCTGGTGGTGGTGACGTCGCGCGAGCACCCGTTGGCGTCGCGACGCACGGCGGCCTTCCGCGAGGTGATGGGCGAGCCGTTCGTCGGGCTCAACCCGGGCAGCGCGCTGCAGGAGCACCTGAACCAGCACGCCGCGCGGGCCGGGCGCTCCCTGGCCTTCCGCGTGCGGGTCGGCGGCTTCGACGCGCTGTGCCGGCTGGTGGAGCGCGGGGTGGGGATCGGCATCGGGCCGGAGGCCGCGGCGCGGCGGCATCGCCGCACCATGGCCATCCGCATCGTGCGCCTGACCGACCCCTGGGCGCCGCGGCGGCTGACGCTGTGCGCCCGCCGCTTCGACGACCTGCCGCTGCACGCCCGCCGGCTGGTGGAGGAGCTGCGGGCGTGAGTGCCGGTCGTTACAGCGCCTTTTCCGCGGCGGCGTGCGCCGCCGCGAACTGCTCGTTCAGGAAGGGGCTGACCTCGCGGCAGATCTCGGCGACGTGTTGCGTGCCCTCGACGTAGCCGATGCTGCGCTCCAGCGACCAGGAGCGCGGGCGCTCCTTGGTCAGGGCGCGCAGGATGGAGATCTGCTCGGCCATCTTGATGCGCTTGGCGCCGGCCGGGGCGGTGGCGAGGCGCTTGGCCTGGGCCGCCTTGCGCTCCTGGATGGTCGCGGCGCCGAGGATGTCGTCGGGGTCGGTGACGCCGGCCACCAGCGCGGCGACGGCGTCGCCGAAGCGCTCGCGGATGACGTCGAGGCTCACGTGCCCGTCTTCGACCATGTCGTGCAGCCACGCGGCGGCGACCTCTTCCGGCGCGCCGCCGGCCTTGGCGACCAGATCGGCCGTCTCGCTGAGGTGCGTCACGAACGGGCTGGCGTCCGGGCGGAAGCTGCCTTCGTAGGTCTCCGCCGCGAAGCGCAGGGCGGACGTGACGATGGAGGTGTCGGTCATGCGGGTTCTCCCGTCTCCTTCTGGTCGGACCAGCTTACCGCGTTGATGTTGCCGGGAGATTGCGACGGATCAACTGCGGCGATCCGCCCCAGGCGCGCGCAAACGAAAAGGGCGCCCTTGCGGGCGCCCTTCGTCGTGTCGGCCGGAGCCTGGATCAGACGTCCAGCAGCAGGCGGCGCGGATCCTCGATGCACTCCTTGATGCGCACCAGGAAGGTGACCGCTTCCTTGCCGTCGATGATGCGGTGGTCGTAGGAGAGCGCCAGGTACATCATCGGGCGCACCTCGACCTTGCCGTTGACCACGACCGCACGGTCCATGGTCTTGTGCATGCCGAGGATGGCCGACTGCGGCGGGTTGATGATCGGCGTCGACATCAGCGAGCCGTACACGCCGCCGTTCGAGATGGTGAAGGTGCCGCCGGTCAGCTCGTCCATCGACAGCTTGCCGTCGCGGCCCTTCTTGCCCAGCTCGCCGATCTTCCCCTCGATCTGGGCGAAGCTCATCTTGTCGGCGTCGCGCACGATGGGAACCACCAGACCCTGCGGCGTGCCGACGGCGACGCCGATGTCGTAGTAGTTCTTGTAGACCAGATCGGTGCCGTCGATCTCGGCGTTCACCGCCGGGATCTCCTTCAGCGCCTGGATCGCGGCGCGCACGAAGAAGGACATGAAGCCGAGGCGCACCTTGTGGCGCTTCTCGAAGTAGTCCTTGTACTCGTTGCGCAGCGCCATCGCCGCCGACATGTCCACCTCGTTGAAGGTGGTCAGCATGGCGGCGGTGTTCTGGGCCTCCTTCAGGCGCTCGGCGATGCGCTGGCGCAGGCGGGTCATGCGGACCCGCTCCTCCTGCGCGGCGCGCGGACGCTCGCCCTGGGTGCCCGGCGCCCAGACGACCTTCGGCGCCGGGGCCGCGGCGGGGGCGGCGGCCTTGGGAGCCTGGGGCTTCTCCAGCGTCTCGATCACGTCGCCCTTGGTGACGCGGCCGTCCTTGCCGGTGCCGGCGATCTGCGAGGCGTCGAGGCCCTTCTCCTCGATCATCTTGCGGGCGGCCGGCATCGGCTCGACACCGGCCTTGGCGGCGGGAGCGGGGGCCGGCGCGGCAGCCTTCGCCGGGGCCGGGGCCGGGGCGGCCGCGGCGGCGGTGGCGACCGCACCCTCGGTGATGATGCCGAGCAGGGCGGCGACGCCGACGTTGGCGCCTTCCGGAGCGACGATCTCGGCCAGCGTGCCGGCGACCGGCGCGTTGACCTCCAGCGTCACTTTGTCCGTCTCGAGCTCGACCAGAGGCTCATCGGCGTTGAACGACGCGCCGACCGGCTTCAGCCAGCGGGCGACGGTGGCCTCGGAGACCGACTCGCCCAGGGTGGGGACCTTGATTTCGGTAGCCATGGTTCCTCTTGCGTCCTCTTTTTTTATGTCCTGGGGTCAGCGAACGGTCAGCGCGGCGTCGATGAGCTTCGCCTGCTCAAGGTTGTGCCGCTTCAGGAGACCCGTGGCCGGGGCCGCCGCCGGCTCGCGACCGACGTAGCTGGGCCGGCCCGCCTTGTGCTCGATCGACTTCAGGACGCCCTCGATGCGGCGGTCCATAAAGTGCCAGTAGCCCTGGTTCTCCGGCTCTTCCTGGCACCAGATCACGTCGGCGTTCGGGTACTTGGCGAACTCCTCCACCAGCGTCGAGCGCGGGAACGGGTACAGCTGCTCGACGCGGAGGATCGCCACGTCCTTGATGCCCCGCGCGGTGCGCTCGGCCAGCAGATCGTAATAGACCTTGCCGGTGCACAGCACGATGCGGCGGATCTTGTCGTTGGCGGCCAGATCGGTCGCCGCCTCGCCCAGCACGCGGCGGAAATGGCTGTTGCCGGTGAACTCCGACAGCGGCGAGACGCACAGCTTGTGGCGCAGCAGCGACTTCGGCGACAGCAGCACCAGCGGCTTGCGGAAGTTGCGGCGGACCTGCCGGCGGAACGCGTGGAACAGGTTGGCCGGCGTGGTGATGTTGCAGATCTGCCAGTTGTCCTCGGCGCACATCTGCAGGAAGCGCTCGGGACGCGCCGAGGAGTGCTCGGGGCCCTGGCCCTCGTAGCCGTGCGGCAGCAGCATGACCAGGCCGGACATGCGCAGCCACTTCGACTCGCCGGACGAGATGAACTGGTCGATGATGGTCTGCGCGGTGTTGGCGAAGTCGCCGAACTGCGCCTCCCACAGTACCAGCTCGTTCGGCTCGGCCAGCGAGTAGCCGTACTCGAAGCCGAGCACCGCGGCTTCCGACAGCGGGCTGTCGTGCACCTCGAACGGCGCCTGATCCTTACGGATGTGGTTCAGCGCGATGTACTTCTCTTCGGTGTTCTGGTCGTAGACCACCGCGTGGCGGTGCGAGAAGGTGCCGCGGCCCGAATCCTGGCCCGACAGGCGCACCGGGGTGCCCTCGACCAGCAGCGTGCCGTAGGCGAGGCCCTCGGCGGTCGCCCAGTCGATGTTCTCGCCGCTCTCGATGGACTTCTTCTTGGCGTCCAGCTGGCGGGCGATCTTGGAGTTGAGCGCGAAGCCGGCGGGGATCTCGCACAGCTTCAGACCGACCTCCTTGAGGACGTCGAGCGACACGGCGGTGTTGCCGCGGTGCTCCTCGTCCAGCTTGGCGGCTTCCAGGCCGGACCACTTGCCCTCCAGCCAGTCGGCCTTGTTGGGCTTGTAATTGTTGGCGGCCTCGTAGTCGTTCTCCAGGCGCTTCATGAAGTCGCTGACCATGTGGTCGGCTTCTTCCTGGGTGACGACGTTCTCGGCGACCAGCTGCTTGGCGTACAGCTCGCGGGCGGTCGGGTGCGAGCGGATCACCTTGTACATGATCGGCTGGGTGAAGCCCGGCTCGTCGCCCTCGTTGTGGCCGTGCCGGCGGTAGCAGACCATGTCGATGACCACGTCGCGCTTGAAGCGCTGACGGAACTCCACGGCGATGCGCGACACGTGCACCACCGCCTCGGGGTCGTCGCCGTTCACGTGGAAGATCGGCGCCATCACCATCTTCGCCATCTCGGAGCAGTAGATGCCCGAGCGCGAGTACTGCGGGTTCGTGGTGAAGCCGATCTGGTTGTTGATGATGACGTGCACGGTGCCGCCGGTGCGGTAGCCGCGCAGCTCCGACAGGCCCAGCGATTCCGCGACGATGCCCTGGCCGGCGAACGCCGCGTCGCCGTGCAGCAGGATGCCCATGACCTCGGAACGCTCCAGGTCCTTGCGCTGCTGCTGCTTGGCGCGGACGCGGCCGAGCACGACGGGGTTCACCCACTCCAGGTGGGACGGGTTGGCGTTCAGCGTCAGGTGGACGATGTTGCCGTTGAAGTCGCGGTCGGACGAGGTGCCCAGGTGGTACTTCACGTCGCCGGAACCCTGCACGTCCTCAGGGCTCGACGGGTTGCCCTGGAACTCCGAGAACACGGCCTGGAACGGCTTGCCCATGAAGTTGGTCAGCACGTTCAGGCGGCCGCGGTGGGCCATGCCGACGACCACTTCCTTCATGCCGAGCTGGCCGCCGCGCTTCAGGATCTGCTCCAGCGCCGGGATCATCGACTCGCCGCCGTCCAGGCCGAAGCGCTTGGTGCCGGTGTACTTGACCTGCAGGAACTTCTCGAAGCCCTCGGCCGCGGTCAGGCGCTCCAGGATGGCGCGCTTGCCGTTGACGGTGAAGTCGGTGTGGTTGCGGCCGCTCTCGATGCGCTCCTGGATCCAGGCCTTCTCTTCCGGATCCTGGATGTGCATGAACTCGACACCGATGGTGCCGCAGTAGGTCTTGTTCAGGATGTCGAGGATCTGGCGCAGCGAGGCGCTTTCCAGGCCCAGCGAGTAGTTCAGGAAGATCGGCCGGTCCATGTCGGCCGGGCCGAAGCCGTAGGTCGCCGGATCCAGCTCGGGGTGCGGCTCGCGCTTCTCCAGGCCCAGCGGGTCGAAGTGCGCGTTCATGTGGCCGCGCACGCGGTAGACGCGGATCAGCATCAGCGCGCGGATCGAGTCGAGCACCGCTTGGCGCATCTGCTCGTGCGTCACGCCGCCGAACACCTGCTGGACGTGCTGCACGAGGCCGCCGTTGCCGGGGCCCTGCAGCGCCGTCGCGGCGGCCGCGGTCTCGTCGGCCGCGCCCAGGAGGATCTCCTCCGGCAGCGACCAGGACGCGCCGCGCAGCTCGTCAAGGACGGCGCGCGAATCGTCGTCCATTTCCTTGAAGAAACCGTTCCAGCTCGGATCCACCGAGGCGGGGTCCTTCAGGAAGCGGGCGTAGAGTTCGGCCACGTACTGTGCGTTCCCGCCGAACAGGAACGAGGACTTCTCCAGATTCACCGACATGGTTTTCGCCTCGGGCTGAGCACCCGGTTCCCTAGAGTTTGTTCTTTTTCAAAAAGGGCACGCCACGGCCGAAAGGCCCTTGGATCCCGAACTCCGCAGCTTGGGTCGAGCCTCAGGCGAAGCCCAACACACGCCGCATCGCGAACATGTTGGGCTTCGCGTCGCTCAACCCAACCTGCGGGTCGAATCGGATCCAAGAGCCTCCGTCATGGCAGATGTGAAAGGGGGGCGTATCGAACGCCCCCGCAAACACCTTAGCCCTTCATCACCTTCAGCATGGTCGAGCCGAGGCTTGCCGGGCTGTCGGCCACCGCGATGCCGACCGACTTCATGAAGTCGATCTTGAAGTCCGCGGTGTCGTTGCCGCCCGACACGACCGCGCCGGCGTGGCCCATGCGGCGGCCCGGAGGCGCCGTGCGGCCGGCGATGAAGCCGACGACCGGCTTCTTCGTGCCCGACGCGCGGATGAACTCGGCGCCCTTCACCTCGGCGTCACCACCGATCTCGCCGATCATGATGATGCCCTCGGTCTCCGGATCCTTGATGAACAGGTCCAGGGAGTCGATGAAGTTGGTGCCGTTCACCGGGTCGCCGCCGATGCCGATGCAGGTGGTCTGGCCGAGGCCGGCCGCCGTGGTCTGCGCGACGGCTTCGTACGTCAGCGTGCCCGAACGCGACACGATGCCGATCTTGCCACGCTTGTGGATGTGGCCGGGCATGATGCCGATCTTGCACTCGTCCGGGGTGATGATGCCCGGGCAGTTCGGGCCGATCAGGCGGGTCTTGGAGTTCGCCAGGGCGCGCTTGACGCGCACCATGTCGAGCACCGGGATGCCCTCGGTGATGCAGACCACCAGCGGGATCTCGGCGTCGATGGCCTCCAGGATCGCGTCGGCCGCGAAGGGCGGCGGGACGTAGATCACGGACGCGTTGGCGCCGGTCTTCTCGACGGCGTCGGCGACGGTGTCGAACACCGGCAGGTCGAGGTGGGTGGTGCCGCCCTTACCGGGCGTCACGCCGCCGACCATCTTGGTGCCGTAGGCGATCGCCTGCTCGGAGTGGAAGGTGCCCTGCGCGCCGGTGAAGCCCTGGCAGATGACCTTCGTGTCGGAATTAACGAGAACAGCCATCTTACTTGGCCTCCTTCACGGCCTTGACCACCTTCTCGGCGGCGTCGGCGAGGTTGTCGGCCGACAGGATCGGCAGGCCGGACTCGGACAGGATCTTCTTGCCCAGCTCGACGTTGGTGCCTTCCAGGCGGACGACGAGCGGAACGTGCAGGTGGACCTCACGGGCCGCGGCGACGACGCCCTCGGCGATGACGTCGCAGCGCATGATGCCGCCGAAGATGTTGACCAGGATGCCCTCGACGTTCGGATCCGACAGGATCAGCTTGAAGGCCGCGGTCACGCGCTCACGGGTGGCGCCGCCGCCGACGTCCAGGAAGTTGGCCGGCTCGCCGCCGTACAGCTTGATGATGTCCATGGTGGCCATCGCCAGGCCGGCGCCGTTCACCATGCAGCCGATCGAGCCGTCGAGCTTGACGTAGTTGAGGCTGTGCTTGGCCGCCTCGATCTCCGCCGGGTCCTCTTCCGACTCGTCGCGCAGCTCTTCGATGTCCTTGTGACGGAAGAGCGCGTTGTCGTCGAAGTTCATCTTGGCGTCGAGCGCCAGGATCTCGCCCGAACCGGTGACGATCAGCGGGTTGATCTCGACGATCGAGCAGTCCAGCTCCACGAACGCCTGGTACATGGCGGTCAGGAACTTGGCGCAGGCGCCGACCTGCTTGCCTTCCAGGCCGAGGCCGAAGGCGACCTTGCGGGTGTGGAAGCCCTGGATGCCGCTGACCGGATCGATGGCGACCTTCAGGATCTTTTCGGGGTGGTTGTGGGCAACCTCCTCGATCTCCATGCCGCCTTCGGTCGAGGCGATGATCATGACCTTGCCGGAGGCGCGGTCGACCAGCATGCCGAGGTACAGCTCGCGCTTGATGTCGGCGCCTTCCTCGACGTAGATCCGCTTGACTTCCTTGCCCTCGGGGCCGGTCTGCTTGGTGACGAGCACCTTGCCGAGCATCTCGCCGGCGTTCTTGCCGACCTCCTCGACGGACTTGACGACGCGGACGCCGCCCTTGCCCTGCTCGTTGCCTTTGAAGCGGCCGGCGCCGCGGCCACCGGCGTGGATCTGCGACTTCACGACCCAGACCGGGCCGCCCAGCTCGCGGGCGACGGTCTCGGCTTCCTGCGGGGTGTAGGCGACGCCGCCGCGGGGAACCGCGACGCCGTACTTCTTCAACAGGCCCTTAGCCTGGTACTCATGGATGTTCATCGGGCGTCCATCTTTTTTGTAGGTCGGCTGACGATGATGGGCGGACGCGGGAAAGGCGCCGTGCGTTTCGGTCCTACATCCGGAGGCGTATGCACTCCGGATGGTTGACCGCCGCTACTGTAGCACCTGGGACGGACTCTTCAACCGTCCGTCCCGCGGTGCAGCGCGTGTTTCCGCCTGCTGGCAAAAAGGCCGCCCCTTAGGAGGCGGCCTTCTCAGCCTGCTGCTTCTTGACGACGTCGACCAGCGTCTGCACCGCAGCCACCGAGTGGTCGAACATCTTCTTCTCGTCCGCGTTCAGCTCGATCTCGATGATCTTCTCGACGCCGCCGGCGCCGATGATCGTCGGGACGCCGACGTACATGTCCTTGACGCCGTACTGGCCGGTCAGCTGCGCGGCGCAGGGCAGGACGCGCTTCTGATCCTTGAGGTAGCTCTCGGCCATCTGGATGGCGGAGGCGGCCGGGGCGTAGAACGCCGAGCCGGTCTTCAGCAGCTTGACGATCTCCGCGCCGCCGTCACGGGTGCGCTGGACGATCTGGTCGAGCTTCTCCTGCGAGGTCCAGCCCATCTTGACCAGGTCCGGCAGCGGGATGCCGGCGACGGTCGAGTAGCGGACCAGCGGAACCATGGTGTCGCCGTGGCCGCCCAGCACGAAGGCGGTGACGTCTTCCACCGAAACCTTGAACTCGTCGGCCAGGAAATAGCGGAAACGCGCCGAGTCCAGCACGCCGGCCATGCCGACCACCTTGTGCGCCGGCAGCCCCGAGGCCTGCTGCAGCACCCACACCATCACGTCCAGCGGGTTGGTGATGACGATGACGAAGGCGTTCGGGCAGTACGTCTTGATCGCCTCGCCGACGGTCTGGCAGACGCCGGTGTTGATGCCGATCAGGTCGTCGCGGCTCATGCCGGGCTTGCGCGGCACGCCGGCGGTGACGATGACGACGTCGGCGTCCTTGATCACCGAGTAGTCGTTGCCACCGGACAGGGCGGCGTTGAAGCCCTCGACCGGGGCGGTCTCGGCGAGGTCGAGCGCCTTGCCGGCCGGCATGTCTTCGGCGATGTCGAAGAGGACGATGTCGCCCAGTTCCTTGAGGCCGGCGAGGAGGGCCAGCGTGCCGCCGATCTGGCCGGAGCCGACGAGGGCGATCTTGTTGCGTGCCATGGAGCGTTCCCTGCGCTAAAAGCGTCCCCCCTTCAGCGGAGGACCGAACCAATGGATGGGTCTTTCTTTAGGGATCCAGCGCCCTTAGAATTCGAGGCGGGTTCCTAGCGCGAATCCACTCGAAGGGCAAGCGTGACGGGAGGCACGGAACCGGAACGGTCCGAGGAATCCGGTGAAACCGTGCCGATGGAACGCTTGCCCACGTATCAAAGGACCGGATTTTCTGCTTTGGAGGTCATGATGATGCGCTTTGCGCCCGCTGCGACACTGGCGATCGCCGTCGCGTTCCTGGCGGGCCCGGTGTCGGCCCAGACCGTGCCGGACTACGAGGCGGCGCTGGCCGCGGTGCCCGGCTCGCCGCCGCCGGCCGTGGCCTCGGCGTGCCTGCCGCTGCAGAACTACGTGTTCACGGCGATGGAGCCGGGCGAGCGCAAGGGCCCCTGGCTGCTCTCGCTGCTGCCCTTCACGCCGTGGGCCGGCGACGCCGCCACCGCGGCGCGGCGCGATTGCGCCTCCGTGCGCGAGGCGGGCGTGATCGCCTTCAACGCCGGCAGCGCCGAGGAGATCGTCACGCCGCCGATGCTGGAGGATACGGACGCCCTGGTCCGGCCGGCCGACCCGGCGACGATGACGCAGCCGCTGCCCGGTTACGACACGCCGAGTCGGCGGAACCCGCGGGTGCGCTGAGCTCAAGGCCCCTCCCCCCTTGCGGGGGAGGGGGCTCTGGGTCCTGTCCTCGCGGGCAGGGACATGGAACGAGCGGAGAGGAGCGGGGTCAGCATCGGCTGGCGCCGCTGCCCCCTGGATGCCGTGGTCGGGCCGGCCGGCACGGGGCCTTGAGCGCACGGTGCGCTGCGAAAAGCGGGCCGCCAACCACCTCGCCATGGCCCGCATCGGGGCAATCCGGCTACGGCTCAGGGCTTGAGAACGGAACCTGAAACGCGCCAGGGAAGCCAAGGGATCGATGCGGCCTCCCTGCAAAAGATGGTGCTTACCGAGCTCGCATGATCGCCCACGGCGTTGGCCCGGGGCGGAACTCGCAGACTGCCAGGAGAAGGGTAAGATCGTGCATTGATTTCATCCAATCTGGCACCAACGGCTTGCGGAACAGGTTGTTTTCTACGAGTTCAATGTCGTGCGTTTCCCTGAAGCGCTCTATGACCTCATGGGAGGTCCCTGCCTTTATGAAATCATGAAGCTCAACGACGATATCGAATTGCTTCAATTCGGGATAGAGGTCGGGGCGTAGGAGATTCAATTCTCCGCCCTCGATATCGCAGAGCACCAGGGTTCGCTTCCCGGAGAACTTCCTAAAATTCTCTCCCGAGAATTCGCCGCCGACAATGACGCGTTCCCTTACTCCGTTCAATTCAGAAAGATTTGCGCATTTTTCTTGTGCTTTGATGTTTATGTCGTGGGCGTAGACGGTCGCTTCCGGAAGGCGTCTGGCAAGGCCAACGGCATAATAGCCTTCGCCGCACCCTATATTTATAATGCAATCATATTTCGTCTTTAGGATATCCTCCAGCTTCTCGTGAAGTTCCGCCTCGTAGCATCCAAGTATTCTTGGAAGCAGACATCCCTCGACCTCTGAGACTGGAAATTTCAGTCCTTCAAATGGACCGGATGACACCGCGTCGCCCCGCTGCGCCACGGCGTGCTCGCTTAGCGCTACAGACCAAAAATAAGAAGACACCTGCAGCAAGTTAAACAGCTTTGTATGGTTGTCGCTGCTGCTTTCCAGAATGCCTCTCGCTTGCTGGAAGGCGCGATCGAACATATCCATCTTTTGCCTCTTCCAATTATTGCCTGGATGGCCTGCGCCTGCCTGACCCAAGCTCGACCGCCAGCCTTCACAAGCTGGCTACCTTTAAACCTTGCAGAGGCAGTTGCAAGCCAATCCTTTTGCCACTTGGGCAATGAGGAGAGCCTTCTGGCAAAGTTCTGTTCTCAAGCCCTGAGCCGTAGCCGGATTGCCCCAATGCGGGCCATGGCGTGGCGGCTGGCGGCCCGCTTTTCATAGCGCACCGTGCGCTCAAGGTCCCGTGCCGGCCGGCCCGACCACGGCATTTCCAGGCCCCTGCCCGCGAGGACGGGAGCTAGGCTACAGCCACGCCGGCGTCCAGAGGAAGTCGGCCGGGAACATCTTGATGTAGTGGACGAGGCGCGGCCGGTCGGCGTGGTTCGGCGTGGGGCCGTGCGCCAGCGCGTGGTGCCACAGGATCAGGTCGCCGGCCCGTCCCGCGATGGGCGTCAGCGTCAGGTGCCGCTCGGCGTGCGCGCGCGGCGATACGCCCGGCGGCAGCGAGTCCATCCAGGCGTCGAGCGTGCGGTGCATGCCGGGCACCAGGCCGAACGCCCCCTGGTTCGCCGCGGTGTCGGTCAGGTAGATCAGGCCCTGGATGCCCAGGGGGACGGGCCGGACGAGACTGACGTCCCAGTGAACGCCCGGGCCGGGGAAGGCGCAGCGGGGCGTCACCGGCGGGTTGAAGCCGACGCGGTCGGTGCTCACCCACAGGTCGGCGGTTCCCCAGAGTTGGGCGAACGCCTTGTGGATGCGCCGCGACCGCCGGTTGGCGTCGAGCGCCGGATGGCGGAACAGCCCGGTGAACACGCATTGCTGCCGGTCGGTCCATTCGTCCCACGAGGCGGGGTCGTCCGGCGACTTGCCCAGCTCGTCCCACACCGCCTGCGCGGTGGCCCGGCAGGCCTCGGGCGGGATCGAGTCGTGCAGCACGACCCAGCCGTGCTCCTCCCAGTGCGCGAGGTCGTCGGCGTCGAGCACCGGTTCCATGGTGTCGATGTCGTCGGTCCGGGCGCGGGCGTCGGCCGGCGGTGGCTGATCGGTCAGCGCGGCGTTGATGCGCTCCACCGCCCCGGGGGCGAGGGCGCCGCCGTTGTGCCGGAGAATCCAGTCCTCGAACGCCTCGAAGCTGGGTCGGACGGAGCCCAGGTGGCGGTACAGCTCCTCCAGCCCGACCTGCAGACCGCTGCTCAGCACGTGGACGGCCCGCCATTCCCGCAGGGCGTCGTCGCCGGAAGGCGGAGCCCCGGAGAGCAGGCGCGACCAGATGCGCTTGAGGCCGACCACCCCCAGCGTTCCGACCTCGGTGAAGCCGGCGAGACGGAACGTGCTGCGGGTCTTTGCCATGGTGGCCGTGTCCGGGCTGCGGTGTGGTGGCGGGAACAAACACCACTTTTTTGCCGCAGCGGACGCGTCAACGCAACCCGTACAGCTCCAACTGACGCGCCATTTCGGCCGGAGGCAGCGGGAAGTCGGTGCCTTGGCGGGCGTTCAGCATGGCGTGCGGCGGAATGCCGGCGGCGCGCGCCTGCACCTGCATGGCGCAGCGCATCGAGAAGCCGGCGCGCCAGACCAGCGCGGTGACGGCGCGCGGGTTGCCGGAGTCCAGCACCAGCCCGACCGCCTGCACCGGCGCCCCGGCGCGCAGCGCCAGCGCGGCGCGCACGAAGCCGACCTCGTTCCACGACAGCGCGTCGCCGATGGCGGTCTCGTCCAGCGCGCCGGCGCGGTGCAGGCGCAGCGCCCGGCGCTCCGGCGTTTCGGAGGGGGCGCGCTCGATCCACTCGACGCGGCGGCGGACGGCGGCGGCGATCTCGGCGACGGTGGACTCGTCGAAGTCGGGGCGCGAGCGCAGCACCGCGATCACCGAGCGGTCGACGAAGTCGGCCAGCCGCAGCGCGAGGCGCGGCGGCAGCGCCGGGCGCGCCGCCAGCTTGGATTGCAGGGCGCGGTGGCGAGTCGAGTCCTCGACGGCGCGCTCCAGCGCCTGCTCGGGGATGACGGCGCCGGTGTTGTCGAGCAGCACGCCGGTCGCCTCGGCGTCGCCGGCCTCGACGATGGCGGTGGAGACCGGGGCGCTGACGCTGGCGCGGCCGGCGATGGCCGACAGCGCCCAGGGCGCCGGCTGCGCCGCGATCACCGTCAGCAGGTCGGAGTCGGTCAGCGTGGCGCAGCAGTGCAGGATCGGCTCGGCGACCGAGCGCTCTATGTCGCGCGCCAGCTTCTGCACCACCGGCGGCGGGGCGCAGGCGATGTCCTTGATGGCGGTGGCGAGCGCGGCGCGCACGAAGGTGACGTGGTCGCGCGCCAGCTGCTCCAGCGCGCGCAGCGCCACGCTGGCGACGGTGTCGCGGCCGTCCGGCGGCAGGTCGGGCAGCAGGCGGCAGAGCTGGCGCGCCAGCGCCGCCCGCACCGCCTCGTCGCCCCAGCCGGACAGGCGGGACTGCGCCAGCAGCGCGCCCAGCGCGCGGGCCGGCGTCGGCTCCGGCACGGCGGGCTCGTCGAACAGGTAGTCGAGCTGCTCCGGCGCCACGCCTTGTGCGGGGCCGGGGCTGTCGTGGGTGGCCGGCGGACGCGGCCGGAGGAGATGCGGTTTGCCGGTCACGGTTTTCGATCCCGGGTTGAAGCCCCGATTTCGAGGCGACGAGGAGTGAACCAGTTTGATCCATCGGAACGCCACCTCGGTTAACGGGTGGCTAATTCGGCATTTTTCTAAAATACATTTTACCGGCGACGCCCCAACGCCGCGGTGGCCGGCGGCTTCACGGCGCCGCCCACGGTGCGCACCGGCACGGCGCGCTGTTTGCGCAGGGTGTCGAAGGCATCGAAGATGCGCAGCAGGTGGCCCGAGGTCTCGTCGCCGTAGCGCACGTCCATGCGGGCGCGGCCCAGCTCGGTGCGGATCTCCTCGCGCAGGTGGCCGAACAGCGCCTCGAAGATCAGCTCGAAATGCTCGTCGGCGAAGGTGAAGGTGCGGGCATCGACGGCGGTCGCCATGCGGCGCATGAAGCTCTGGCGCTGGAAGTGGAACTGCTTGAAGCGCAGCATGACGCGCACGAACAGCGCGTGGCTGAGCACCGGCAGGGTGGGGTGGCGGGACACCCGCGGCCACACCTCCTCCTCGCGCTCGGCGCGGGTGAGCTGGAATATCGAGCGGGCGTCGGCGTTCATCGCCTCCCACTCCTTGTCGTAGAACAGCGCGGCGAGGTTGGCCTGCAGGCCCGGCACGATGACGCGCGGGAAGACGTTGCCGGTGATCGGGTCGGCGATCTCCGGCACCTTCTGGGTGACGGTGGAATACATCAGCCGCGTGACGAAGTCGCGCCGCCGCCCGTCCTCGGTCCCCGGCGTCAGCTCCAGCGTGACGGAGTCGGCCGGGTCGGTGCGGCCGTCCTGGCAGCCGCGGCAGGTGCGCGCGAACAGCGGCAGCGTGCGCGGCCAGTTCTCCATCATCAGGTCGAAGGCGCGGCCGAACTCCTCCTGGGTCAGCGCGCCGCGCAGGGCGATCTGCGCGCCGATGGCCTCCTGGAAGGTCTGCACCAGCGCGCGGGCGATGCCGTGGTGCTGCACGAAGGACGGAACGCCAACGCCCATGTGCGGGGCCGCGGCCGCCGGGGCCTCGGACAGCGCGCCGGGGCGCGTGGGGTGCAGGTCGTGGTCGCTCATGGCCGCCGCGATGCGAGAGGATTGGATTTATCTCGCATTTTATCGAATGACGGAGGCGTGGCTGTGACGGCGGTCACAGGGGCGGCCGGCTCTTTGGCCTACCCGCGCCCAAGAAAAAAGGCCGCTGTCAAACGACAGCGGCCCGAAGTCTAGGGAGGAAACGCACGGCACGAGTGCCGTAGTCCCGCGGAACCTACCCGGATATGCTGCCAAGTGGTAATACCAAGTGCGTATGTGTGCGCTGCACAACGCGCATGGCTCCGCCCAAGGTATGCTCCGTCAGCCCAACTTTTCCCGGATCAGCGCCTTGGTCTCCTCGACGCCGTACAGTTCGATGAACGAGCCCATGCGCGGCCCGGTGGTCTGGCCCAGCAGCACCTCGTAGAGCGCCTGGAACCACGCGCGCAGCTCGGTGAAGCCATGCGCCTTGCCCACTTCGAACACCTCGTTCTGGATGGTCTCGGCCTTGGCGTCGGTGGGCAGGATGGTCAGGCGGTTCACCAAGTCGTCCAGCGCGACGCGCTCGGCGTCGGTGGGGGCGCGGTACTGCTTCGTGGGCTTCACGAAGTCCTGGTAGTAGCGCACCGCGTAGCCGGCCATGCGGTCGAGCAGCGGGTTGCTCTGCGCCGTCACGCCGGGGGCGTAGCGGCTGATGAAGCCCCACATCACGTCCTTCGTCTCGGCGTTGGCGACGCCGGCGAGGTTCAGCAGCAGGCCGAAGCTGAGGTCGGCGCGCACCGCCGGCGGCTTGCCGTCGTGGATGTGCCACGCCGGGTTCTCCAGCTGCCTGGCCGGCTCCTCCTGCGGCAGCTTGGCGGCGAAGGCGACGTACTCGTCCACCGCGCGCGGGATGACGTCGAAGTACAGGCGCTTGGCCGTCTTCGGCTTCTGGAACATGTAGAGCGACAGGCTCTCCGGCGGGGCGTAGGTCAGCCACTCCTCGATGGTCAGGCCGTTGCCCTTGGACTTGGAGATCTTCTGCCCCTTGTCGTCCAGGAACAGCTCGTAGTTGAAGCCCTCCGGCGGCGTGCCGCCGAGGATCTTCACGATCTTACCGGCCAGCTCGACCGAGGGGATCAGGTCCTTGCCGGCCATCTCGTAGTCCACGCTCAGCGCGTACCAGCGCATGCCCCAGTCGGGCTTCCACTGCAGCTTGACGTGGCCGCCGGTGACCGGGACCTCGACTCGTCTCCCGTCCTCGTCCTCGAACACGATGGTGCCGGCGTCGACGTTGCGCTCCAGCACCGGGACCTGCAGCACGCGGCCGGTGGACGGCGACACCGGCAGGAACGGGCTGTAGGTCTGCTGCCGCTCCTCGCCCAGAGTCGGCAGCATCACCGCCATGATCGCGTCGTAGTTGGCCAGGACCTTCAGCAGCGCCTCGTCGAAGCGGCCGGACTTGTACCACTCGGTCGAGGACTGGAAGTCGTAGTCGAAGCCGAACTGGTCGAGGAAGGCGCGCAGGCGCGCGTTGTTGTGGGCGCCGAAGCTGTCGTGCGTGCCGAACGGGTCGGGCACCTGGGTCAGCGGCTTGCCGAGGTGCTGGGCCACCATCTCCTTGTTGGGGATGTTGTCGGGCACCTTGCGCAGGCCGTCCATGTCGTCGGAGAAGGCGAACAGCTTGGTCGGCAGGTCCGACATGCGCTGGAACGCCTGGCGCACCATGGTGGTGCGCGCCACCTCGCCGAAGGTGCCGATGTGCGGCAGGCCCGACGGACCGTAGCCGGTCTCGAACAGGACGTAGCCCTTGGCGGGCGGCGTTTTGGCGAAGCGCGCCACCAGCTTGCGCGCTTCCTCGAACGGCCACGCCTTCGCCTGCAACGCCAGTTCCCGCTCGCCCGTCATAGCCCGAGTTCCTTCGCCACACTTCCATAATAGGGGAAGGCGGACCCTAGGGCGGAAGCGGGGTTGCGTCAACGGCCGAGCCTTGCCACCCTCACCGCATCGCCGCAGCCGGGGAACGCGCCTCCATGGGTTGGGTCTATCTGTCGGTCGCCATCGGCTTCGAGATCGCCGGCACCACCGCCATGAAGCTGTCGGACGGCATGACGCGCCTATGGCCGGCGCTGGCCGTGGTGCTGTGCTACGGCGTGTCGTTCACGCTGCTGGCCTGGGCGCTGCGCAGCCTGGAGGTCGGGGTTGCCTACGCGGTGTGGTCGGCGGTCGGCACCATGGCCATCGCCGTCATCGGCATCCTGGTCTTCGGCGAGGGCGCCGGGGCGCTGAAGCTGCTGGGCCTCGCGCTGATCGTCGCCGGCGTGGTCAGCCTGCGGCTGGCCGACGCGGGGGTGTGAGCATGGGCTGGATCGTCCTCGGGGTGATCGTCGGCGCGGTGATGATCCTGCTGTCCAAGCGGGACCGCCCGCGCGAACCGGCGGCCGGCGGCACGGCCGCGGTTCCCCCCATCGGCGGCCCGGAGGGCGGTCCGGACGGGGGGCCGGATGGCGGCGATGGCGGTGAGGGCGACGGCGGGACGTGACGGCCGGCGTTCCCGATTTCCCTAAAATTCGCCGCAAGCGTGGCAAGAGTGTGAGGTAAGTTTACGTTAACCATAACTGGCGCTTCCTCCCCGGCACACAGCACGGAGGCAAGCGATCCATGACGACCGCCCTTTACGTTTCGACCCAAGGCAAGGACACGTGGTCGGGCAAACTGGCCGCGCCCAACGCCGAGGGAACGGACGGGCCGCTCGCCAGCCTTGCCGCGGCGCGTGACGCGATGCGCGCCGGGGAGGCGGACACCACCTACGTCCGCGGCGGCACCTACCATCTGACGCAGACGCTGGAGTTGGACGCCCGCGACGCCGGCCACACCATCGCCGCCTATCAGGGCGAGGCGCCGGTGATCAGCGGCGGCGAGGTGGTGCACGGCTTCCGCGACGAGGGCAACGGCCTGTACTCCGCCGAACTCGCCCAGCGCAGCGACCTCGACCTGACCATCGGCGGCGCGCGCCAGCACGTGGCGCAGACCGGCGTGCGCGACCCGGCCAATCCCACCACCTCCGGCTGGCAGGTGATCGGCGACGCGCCGGGCGGCGCCGCGAAGGGCGTCTTCACCGCCCGCGGCACGGTGCCCGAGAGCATCGTCGCGCACGACGGCCTGAAGGTGCAGGCGCTGGACTACGAGCGCCTGTCCGACCGCATCGCCGACGTCACCGCCATCGACCGCGGCGCCCACACCATCACGCTGGGGCAGGAATCGCAGTACGACCTGCGTGCCGGCGGCACCTACCGGCTGCTCAACGATCCGGCGCTGATCCGCGACGCCGGCGACTTTGCCTGGCGCGAGTCCGACCACCGGCTGGTGCTCAAGCCGCAGGACGCGGCGCACTTCGAGGAGCAGGGCGTGGTGGTGCCGCGCCTCGGCACGCTGGTGACGCTCAATAAGACCAATGACGTGACGCTGAGCGGGCTGACCTTCACCGACGGCCGCTGGGACGGCGCGGCGGTGGTGCTGTCGGGCGGGCACAGCAACGAACTGGGCGGCAACACGTTCAGCAACGTCGGCACCGGCGTGGCGGCGTACGCCTCGACCGGCAACCGCATCGCCGGCAACACGCTGCGCGACCTCGCCGACAGCGGCATCACCATGGAGCAGGCCTCCGACGGCAACCGCGTCTACGCCAACGTGATCGAGCACGTCGGCACCCTGGTGAAGGGCGGCGGCGGCATCACGTCGGTGGGCAGCAGCCACCTGACCATCAGCCACAACGACATCAGCGACGCCGCCCGCTACGGCATCTCGCTGAAGGAGTGGGGCGACGGCCAGCGGAACGAGGACAATCTCGTGGAGGGCAACCGCGTCCGCCACGCCGGGCAGGAGACCGCCGACGGCGGCGGCATCGAGATGCTGGGCCGCTCCGCGCGCGAGACCCATTCGGTGATCCGCGGCAACGTGGTGGAGGACAGCGGCGGGCTGGCCA
Organism: Azospirillum sp.; assembly: GCF_050789165.1. Lineage (NCBI taxonomy): Bacteria > Pseudomonadati > Pseudomonadota > Alphaproteobacteria > Rhodospirillales > Azospirillaceae > Azospirillum > Azospirillum sp. The sequence continues at coordinate 63,324 of NZ_JBOZRT010000054.1, read as the reverse complement.
CCGCGCGCGGCTCCGGCGAGTGGCTGACCGACCACAAGGGCTGGGGCATCTCGCTGGACGACCTGACCAGCGGCGTGACGGTGGACGGCAACCGGGTGACCGGCAGCTCGTGGGCCAACATCTACGTGCACGGCGGCCACGACAACGCGGTGACCAACAACGCCGGGGTGATCGACAACCCCAGCGATTCCTTCATCCGCGTCGAGTGGGTGCCGAAGGCCGGCGACCTCGGCCGGCCGGCCGACAACGTGGTCACCGGCAACGTGATCGAGGGCACGCAGCCGATGGACCACTACGCGACCCTGCTGACCGCCGGCACGCTGACGCTGGACCACAACACCGTCCACAACGCGCCGGCCAAGGGGGCGGCCGACGTGGTCGCCGACCATGTGGTGGTGACGGACGCCGGCGACGGCGTGCACGATGCGGCGTGGGCCGCGGCGGGAGCCGGCGGCTTCGCCGCGGGGGCGGAGCTGACGCACTTCTGGTGAGGAGGTGATGCCCTCCCCTTGCCCCGCAGGGTGAGGGAGGGGACCCGCAAAGCGGGGAGGGTGGGGGCTATGGTTCCTCGGGGAGACCGTTGCCCCCACCCAACCCTCCCCCAGCGGAGCTGGGGGAGGGCTTCTTCCGCCTATCACCGCACGCAGTCGTCAAGCCGTTCCCGTTCCACCACTGTCATGCGCCGCTCTATGACTCCGGCGCGCCGCTGCACGTACGGCGTGCCCGGCGTCCAGTGGCGCGGGCTGGGCAGCAGCACCGCCAGCACCGCGGCTTCGCGGCGCGTCAGGGACGAGGCCGGCTTGCCGAAGTGGTGCCGCGCGGCGGCCTCGGCGCCGTACACGCCATCGGCCCACTCGACGATGTTCAGGTAGACCTCCATGATCCGGCGCTTCGGCCACAGCGCCTCGATCAGCAGGGTGAAGCCGGCCTCCAGGCCCTTGCGCGTCCAGGTGCGGTCGGGCCAGAGGAAGGCGTTCTTCGCGGTCTGCTGGCTGATGGTCGAGCCGCCCTTGAGGCGCCCGCCGTCCCCGTTGTCGTCGAACGCGTCCTCGATGGCGTCCCAGTCGAAGCCGCCGTGGCCGCAGAACTTGGTGTCCTCGGACGCGATCACCGCCCGCGCCAGCACCGGCGCGATGCGCGCCGTCGGCACCCAGTCGTGCCGCATCTCCGACCCGCCCGCGGCGCGGATCAGCATCAGCGGCGTCGCCGGCACCGGCGCCACGCGGTACAGCAGCACCCAGCCGACGCTCAGCGCCGCCAGGGCAAGCGCCAGGGCGAACAGGGCGCGGATCAGCCGGCGCAGCATGCACGTCCGAAGGGGGTAGGGACTGCGAATTCCATCGTGTCGGCCGAAAAAAAACCTATAAGAAGGCGCAACGGGGGTGCTCGTACCGGCGCTGCCGGCCCCTTATACTGCACGCGGCATGCACACGTCCCACCCGACCTCCCACCCCCTGTCCCTCGACACCGCGCCGGTCATCGTCGCCGGCGCTCGGCAGGTCGTGTGGATGAGCGCCGACGGCGAGGTGGAGACCCTCAGCCGCGCCACCGCCGCCAAGCGGGCGCGGCGCGAGACGCCGGTGGTCTGCCACGCCCGCACGGCGGCGCGGCGGCTGGGCACCGATCCGTTCCCGATGCTGGACGTGCTGGAGCTGTTCGCCTTCGTCAAGCCGGCCGCCTTCTGCGTGCCCACCCCGCGCGGACTGGCCGAGGCGCTGCAGCTGCCGCACCCCGAGGGGCTGGAGGCCGAGGCGGTGGCGCTGCAGCGCGCCGCGTGGATGCTGCTGAAGCTCATCGCCGCTCCGGCGCGCGAGGAGAAATCCGATCCCGTCGCCATCGCCTGGGAGATGGGCCGCGCCGGCTGGCCGTGGGCGGGAATGGTGCTGACCGCGCTGGGTGCGCCGAACGGGCCGGAGCGCGGGCGCGCCCTGCACGGCTTCCGCGTCTGGACCCGGCTGAAGGAGGTCGACCAGGAAGCGCCGCCGCCGCCGCCCGCTCACCATCCCGTCGAGCCGGAGGAGGCGCGCCGCCGGCTGGCCGCGATGCTCTCCGCCCAGGTCTCCGGCAAGGTGGCGGAGCCGCGGCCGCAGCAGGCCGACTACGCCAGCGCGGTGTCCGGCGCCTTCGCGCCGCGCCCGGCGCCGGACACGCCGAACCTCGTGCTGGCCGAGGCCGGCACCGGCGTCGGCAAGACGCTGGGCTACCTCGCCCCGGCCACGGTGTGGGCGGAGAAGAACCGCGGCACGGTGTGGATCTCCACCTACACCCGCAACCTCCAGCACCAGATCGACGGCGAGCTGGACCGCCTGTTCGACGATCCCGCCACCAAGGCGCGCAAGGTCGTGGTGCGCAAGGGGCGCGAGAACTACCTGTGCCTGCTGAACCTGGAGGACGCGGTGCGCGGCCTGCCCACGCAGCCGCACAACGCCGTGGCGGTCGGGCTGATGGCGCGCTGGGTGGCGGCGACGCGCGACGGCGACCTGAACGGCGGCGACTTCCCGGGCTGGCTGGTCGATCTGCTGGGCCGGGCGCGCACGATGACGCTGGCCGACCGGCGCGGCGAGTGCGTCTATTCCGCCTGCGACCACTACGCCAAGTGCTTCATCGAGAAGAGCGTGCGCCGCGCGCGCCGCGCCGACGTGGTCATCGCCAACCACGCGCTGGTGATGGTGCAGGCGGCGCTGGGCGGGGGCGACGACATCGGCCTGCCGACCCGCTACGTCTTCGACGAGGGCCACCACGTCTTCGACGCCGCCGACAACGCCTTCGCCGGCCACCTCACCGGGCGCGAGACGCAGGAGCTGCGCCGCTGGCTGCTCGGCGCGGAGGAGAGCCGCGGCCGGGCGCGCGGGCTGAAGCGCCGGCTGGAGGACCTCGTGGCCGGCGACGACAAGGCGCAGGAGCAGCTCGACGCCGTGCTGATGGCGGCGTTCCGGCTGCCGGGCGACGGCTGGGCGGCGCGGCTCTCCGCCGACAATCCGAACGGCCCGACCGAGCGCTTCCTGCTGCTGGCCCGCCAACAGGTCTACGCCCGCACCGACGGCGCCGCCGGTCCGTACAGCCTGGAGGCCGACACCGGCTACCCGGTGGACGGCCTGCTGGAGGCCGCCGACGAGCTGCGCGAAGCGTTGGGCGCGCTGTCGAAGCCGCTGGCGGCGCTGTCGCAGCGCCTCGCCAGCCGGCTGGACGACGAGGCCGCGGAGCTGGACGCCGACCAGCGCCGGCGCATCGACGCGATGTCCCGCAGCCTGCACCGCCGCGGCACGCTGACGGTGGAGGCGTGGCGCGCCATGCTGGCCTCGCTGAAGGAGGCGACGCCGCCGCAGTTCGTCGACTGGTTCGCGGTGGAGCGGCAGGAGGGGCGCGACGTCGATGTCGGCCTGTACCGCCACTGGGTGGACCCGACCGTCCCCTTCATCGAGGCGGTCAATGCCCAGGCGCACGGCATGGTGGTCACCTCGGCGACGCTGACCGACGGCACCGGCGACGTGGCGCTCGACTGGGAGGCGGCGGAGGCGCGCACCGGGGCGCTGCACCTGCCGCGGCCGGCGGTGCGCGCCCAGGTGCCGTCGCCCTTCGACTACAAGGCGCAGACCCGCGTGCTGGTGGTCACCGACGTGCGCAAGGACGATCTGGGGCAGGTGGCGGCGGCCTACCGCGAGCTGTTCCTGGCGTCCCAGGGCGGCGGGCTGGGCCTGTTTACCGCGATCAGCCGCCTGCGCGCGGTGCACGAGAAGCTGGCCGAACCGCTGGACCGCGCCGGACTGCCGCTGTACGCGCAGCACGTCGATCCGCTCGACGTCTCCACCCTCATCGACATCTTCCGTGGCGAGGAGCACGCCTGTCTGCTGGGCACCGACGCGGTGCGCGACGGCGTGGACGTGCCGGGGCGGTCGCTGCGGCTGATCGTCTTCGACCGCGTGCCCTGGCCGCGGCCGGACATCCTGCACCGCGCGCGCCGCGAGGCGTTCGGACGCCGCCGCTACGAGGACATGCTGACGCGCCTGCGCTTGAAGCAGGCGTTCGGCCGGCTGGTGCGCCGGGCCGACGACGTGGGCGTGTTCGTGCTGCTCGACCCGATGATGCCGTCGCGGCTGTTCGGCGCGTTCCCGGAGGGCGTCGAGGTGCAGCGGGTCGGGCTCAAGGACGCGGTGGCGATCACGCGGGAGTTTTTGGGGGAAGGCACCAGTCCCTCCCCCGCCCCCGGCGGGGGAGGTTAGGAGGGGGCAGCGGCTTCTGGGGACGCCGTAGCCCCCACCCTCCCGCGGCGATGCCGCGGGTCCCTCCCTCCCCCGCCGGAGGCAGGGGAGGGCGTAGGTTGCGTCACGCCGCCTTGATGGCGCTCAGGAACCGTTCGACCTCGCCGCGCAGGGTGTCGGCCTGCTTCGTCAGGGCTCCCGCGGCGCCGAGGACCTGGGTGGCGGCGGCGCCGGTCTCGTCAGCGGCCTGGCTGACGCGCGCAATGTTGCCGGTGACCTCCTGGGTGCCGGCCGAGGCCTGCTGGACGCTGCGGCTGATCTCGTGCGTGGCCGCCGCCTGCTCCTCCACCGCGGCGGCGATGGCGGTGCTGATCTCGTTGATCGTCACGATGGTGCCGCTGATCCCCTGGATGGCGTCCACCGCGCCGCCGGTCGCCGTCTGGATCGCCTGCACCTGGGCGGCGATGTCCTCGGTCGCCTTGGCGGTCTGGCTGGCGAGGTTCTTCACCTCCGAGGCCACCACGGCGAAGCCCTTGCCGGCTTCGCCCGCCCGGGCGGCTTCGATCGTGGCGTTCAAGGCCAGCAGGTTGGTCTGGCTGGCGATCGAACTGATCAGCTGCACCACCTCGCCGATGCGCTGCGCCGCCTCGGACAGGCCGCGCACGGTGTCGTTGGTGTGCGCCGCCTGCTCGACCGCCTGCCCGGCGATGGCGGTGGAGCGGGAGACCTGACGGCCGATCTCCTGGATCGAGCTGGTCATCTCCTCGGTGGCGGAGGCGACCGTCTGCATGTTGGCGGAGGTCTGCCCGGCCGCGGCGGAGGCCGCCGTCGCCTCGCCGCTGGCGTGGCGCGCCACCTCGGCCATGCCGCGCGCGGTGCTGTCGAGCTGTCCGGCGGACGCGCCGACGGTCTCCAGCGCGCCGGCCATGGTGCCCTCGAAGTCGCGGACCAGACGGTCGACCGTCTCGGTCCGGCGCAGCTTGGCGCGCTGCTCGGCGGCCTCGGCGGCGGCGAGGCGTTCGGCCTCGATCAGGCCGTCCTTGAACACCTGGACGGCGCGCGCCATGGCGCCGATCTCGTCGCCGCGCTGCGTGCCCTCGACGGCGACGGACAGCTCGTGCCGCGCCAGCCGGTCCATGGTGCCGGTCAGCGTGCGGATCGGGTTCGACACCGCCCGCACCAGGAACAGCCCGGCCGCCAGGCAGATCGCCACCGCCAGGCCGAGCGCCGCGACGATCCAGATCCTGCCGGCGGTGTAGGTCTGCTCGCCGTGGTTGGCGGCGGCGCGGCCCTCCTCGGTGTTGAGGTCGATGAGATCCTTGAGCAGGCCGGCGGCTTTCAGGAACGCCTCGCGTGACTCCCCGCGGAAGACGCGGCCGGCGTTGTCGTTGTCGTTGGCGCGCGACAGCGGTTGCAGCTTGTCCGTGCCGATGGCGCGGTAGGCGTCCCAGGCCGCGGCGAACCGCGTGTAAAGCTCGGTCTCGCGGCCGGGGGACAGCGCCTCGCGCTCGAAGCGGGCGCGGAGCGCGGCCATTTCGTCGAGCAGCGCGGCCATGCGGTCCTCGTAGGTCTGCATCTCCTGCGGCGTGGCGGCGAGGATGTGCGAGGCCTCCTGGATGCGGAACTGCTGCGCCGCCGTGTCGATGGTGCCGACTATGCCGACGCTCGGCAGGTAATCGTCGCGGACCATCGCCGCGTCGTGGTTGAGCACGCTCAGCCGCTCCACCGCGAACAGGCCGAGCCCGACCGTCACCGCCAGCACGCAGGCGAACGCCGCCAGCACCTTGGACCGGATCGACAGGGTGCTCATGCCTCACCTCTTTTGAAAATGTTTCGAGTCGAAACCCTGGCGGCGGTGCTCCGGGGAGGCTGCGCCATGCCCGCGCAGCCGATGTCGTGCGTCATTGTCTCCAGCTCTCCCTGCCCGGGGCCTGCGCGTTCAGAGGCCCAGCTTGACACGGACGGTGCGCGTTGCCGGCAACACAGGCCGCTCGGCCCCGTCTCTTCGGGAGAATACGTCGATATGCGGCGAATGGATTACCACGATCGCCATGATGACAAAGAATTCACGAAACCGGCGATTGCCGCTGTTCGTGTATGGTTAAGTAATGGTTTATCCAGGCGCGTAGGCGGCCAGCACGACGCTCAGCGTCACCACGCTGACCACGGTGGAGACCAGGATCGCCGCCGAGGTGCGCTCGATGTAGATGCGGTATTGCGTCGCCACCACGAAGGTCAGCGCACCCGTCGGCAGCGCCGCCAGGACCATCGCCGACGCGGTCCAGAACGCGTCCATCGGGAACAGCGTGCGGATCAGCAGCCAGCACAGCAGCGGGTGCACCAGCAGCTTCAGCGCCACCACCCAGGCGATCTCGCCGATGGGGGCCCGGATCTCGCGCGTCGCCAGGAACAGGCCGATGGCGACCAGCGCGCAGGGGCCGGCGGCGGCGCCCATCAGCTCGCAGAAGGTGACGATCGGCTGCGGCACCGAGCCCTGCGGCAGCAGCAGCGACCACAGCACGCCCACCGCCGTCGAGACGATCAGCGGGTTCTTCGCCACCGCCTTGCCGACGTCGCGGAGCGCCTTGCCCATGCCCTGGCCGTGGCTGGCGGCGAACTCCAGCCAGATCACCGCGATGCCGACCATGATGGCGCTCATGATCACGGTGGCGAGGATCGCCGGGGCCAGCCGGTCCGCGCCGAAATAGGCGATGAACAGCGGGATGCCCATGTAGCCGGTGTTGGAGAAGCAGGCGGTGAGCCCCTGCATGCACAGGGTCTCCGACTTCTCCTTGTGCAGCACCCGGCCGAGCAGAGCGCCCAGCGCGTAGACCATCAGCATGGAGCCGAGGAAGGCGCCGATGAACGGGCCGTTCAGCAGTTCGGCCAGCGGCCGGCGCGCGGTGCCGAGGAACAGCACCGGCGGCAGCGCCATCCAGTAGACGAACTTGTTCAGCGCCTCCGACGAGGCGGAGCCGAGCAGCTTCGCCTTGCCCGACAGGTAGCCGGCCAGGATGATGGCGAAGACGGGGAGGACGACGTTGACGACGACGGACATGCGCGACGAAGGTAGGGGACGCGGCGGCGCCTGTCGACCTGCGCAAAGCGCCGCCCAGGCTTGACGGCGCGGGGGTGGCGGGCAAGATTGCGCGTACCCGTTTCCCAGGAGCTGTCATGCACGACCATCACCGCGCGCTCATCTATGTCATGGTCCTCGTCTCGGCGTCGGACGCCGACATGACGGACCTTGAGCTGGAGGCCATCGCGGAGAACGTCCGCTACCTGCCGATCTTCAAGGATTTCGAGACCGACCGGCTGTTCGCCGTGGCCGGCGAGTGCACCAAGCTGCTGGACGACCCGAACGGCCTGGACAAGACGCTGGAGCAGATCAAGGCCTGGCTGCCGCCCAAGCTGTGCGAGACCGCCTACGCCGTCGCCTGCGACATCGCCGCCGCCGACGCCACCGCGACCCAGGAGGAGCTGCGCCTGCTGGAGCTGCTGCGCCACAAGCTGGGCGTCGACCGCCTGTGCGCCGCCGCCATCGAGCGCGGGGCGCGCGCCCGGCACATGCGGCTCTGACCCATGACGGACGAACGCCCCGACCTGTCCGGCCGCACGGTCGGGCTCATCGGCCTCGGCCTGATGGGCCGGCCGATGGCGCGCAACCTGGCGCGCGCCGGGGTGCGCGTCGTCGTCCACAACCGCAGCCGCGGCCCGGTGGACGAGCTGGCGGCGGAGGGCATGGTTCCCGCCGCCGACCCGGCCGGCGCGGCGCAGGCCGCCGACACGCTGATCCTGATGCTGACCGACACCCCGGCGGTGGAGGCGGTGACCGACGCGCTGCTGGGTGCGTTGACGGCCGGCCATCTGGTCATCGACATGGGCACGACCGCTGTCGGCGCCACCCGGCGGCTGGCCGAGCGCGTGCGCGCCGCCGGCGCCGAGTGGGTGGACGCGCCGGTCTCCGGCGGCCAGGTGGCGGCCGAGGCGGCGACGCTCACCATCATGGCCGGCGGCACGGAGGCGGCGTTCGCGCGGGCCTTGCCGCTGTTCCAGGCGCTGGGCCGCCGCATCACGCACGTCGGCGACACCGGCGCCGGGCAGATCGCCAAGACCGCCAACCAGGTGATCGTCGGCCTGACCATCGGCGCCGTGGCCGAGGCGCTGGCTCTGGCCAAGGCGGCGGGCGCCGACCCGGCCAAGGTGCGCGAGGCGATCCGCGGCGGCTTCGCGGAATCGCGCATCCTGGAGCTGCACGGTGGGCGGATGGTGTCCGGCGACTTCACGCCGGGCGCGCGGGCGACGACGCAGCTCAAGGACCTGACGCAGGCCGAGGCACTGGCCGAGGACGCCGGCATCGACCTGCCGGCGGTGTCGCTGTGCAAGGAGCTTTACGAGCTGCTGGTCGACAAGGGCGACGACGGCCTGGACCACGCGGCGCTGTACCGGCTGTTCTCGTAGGTCCCTCTCCCGGGGCGGGAGAGGGTTGTTCTCCGCCTACTCCGTCAGATGCTCCGCCACCAGCAGCTCGGCGATCTGCACGGCGTTGAGCGCCGCGCCCTTGCGCAGGTTGTCGGCGACGCACCAGAAGGACAGGCCGTTGTCCACCGTCGGGTCCTCGCGGAGGCGGCTGACGAAGACCGGGTCGTCGCCCGCCACCTCGACCGGCGTGATGTAGCCGCCGGGCTCGTGCCGGTCCATCACCGTCACCCCCGGTGCCTTGCGCAGCGCGCGGCGCGCCTCGTCGGCGGAGATCGGGTCGGCGAACTCCACCGTCACCGCCTCGGAATGGCCGATGAAGACCGGCACGCGCACGCAGGTCGCGACCACGCGGATCTTCGGGTCGAGGATCTTCTTGGTCTCGACCACCATCTTCCACTCTTCCTTGGTGGAGCCGTCGTCCATGAAGACGTCGATCTGCGGGATGACGTTGAAGGCGATCTGCTTGGGGAACACCTTCTCCTCGATCGGGTCGGCGACGTAGATGGCGCGGGTCTGCGCGAACAGCTCGTCCATCGCCTCCTTGCCGGCGCCGGACACCGACTGGTAGGTGGCCACCACCACGCGGGTGATGGTGGCGATGTCGTGCAGCGGCTTCAGCGCCGTCACCAGCTGGATGGTCGAGCAGTTCGGGTTGGCGACGATGCCCTTCTTCCGCCAGCCGCCCAGCGCCTGCGGGTTGACCTCCGGCACCACCAGCGGCACGTCGGGGTCCATGCGCCAATAGGACGTGTTGTCGATCACCACCGCGCCGGCGGCCGCCGCCTTCGGCGCGAACTGCGCCGAGACCTTGGATCCCGGCGAGGACAGCACGATGTCGGTGCCCGCGAAGTCGAACTTGGCGAGGTCGCGCACCTTGAGGATGTCGGTGTCGCCGAACGACACCTCGCGGCCCACCGACTTCTCGGAGGCAAGCGCCACGACCTCGTCGGCGGGGAAGTTGCGGGCGGCGAGCGTGGCCAGCATCTCGCGTCCCACATTGCCGGTGGCGCCGACGACGGCAACTCTGTAGCCCATGGCGGAAGGTCCTGTGATGGAAGTGCAAGAGCGCTTGACCTATGCGCTTTGCGTCGGAATTGCAACGGGCGGCGCGCTGTGCGACGGTGGACTTCGCACCGTTCCATCAGAATCTTGCAGCGACGTATGGCCATTCCGCTCGAGGACATCATCGCCAAGGCGATCAAGGACGCCGACAAGTCCATCTTCAACGAGGACTACACCAAGCAGGCGCGCGCGGTGATGGCCGCGCTGAAGAAGGCCGGTTACGAGGTGGCGCCCGTCAAGCCGCCCCCCGGGCTGGTGGAGTGGGCCAAGGACAACATCCCCTTCGGCCGCCTGCGCCCGACCGAGCTGATCGTCCAGATGTACTCGATGATGGTCGAGAACGTCCGCCGCTTCGACAAATAGCCGGGAGGGGATTTCGTCATGTCCGACTTCTCCGGCGGCGACCCGGGCGAGCAGGGCCGTGCGGCGGCCGAGGCCTGCCTGGAGGCGGCGACGCACCTGCTCGCCACCGGGCGGGTGGGGGAGGCGCAGGCGTTCCTTACCCAGGCGGCGCAGTTGCACCTGCCGGCGCTGGCCGCGCTCGCCGAGACGGAGGGGGCGCCGCTGCGCGCCATGGCCGCGCGCACGCTGGTGATGCACAGCCCGCGCGGGCCGGAGATCGCCCGGCCCTGCGCCATCCTCGGTCCGGCCGGCCCCACGCTGGACCCGGACACCGAGGCGCTGGTGCGCGGCCTCTTCGACCACCACCAGCGCCGCTTCGAAGCCGGCGCCGCGCCGCCGCTGGCCGGCCTGTACGACAGCGCCGCGCCCGAGGGGTTCGGCCGCGGCCGGCGCGCGCTGGCGGTGATGGCCGAGCGCATCCACGGCAACCCGGAGTTCATCGAGAGCGACGTCTTCCACCACGTCGCCCGCAGCGCCGCGGCGTACGGGCTGGACGTGCGGACCTTTGCCGCCGACCGGCTGGTTTTCGACACGCCGAACCGTGCCGCCTGGACCGACGCCGAGATCGCCCAGGCCTGGGCCGACCTGCAGCGCACGGTGGCGGAGTTCGACCCGGAGATCGTCCTCATCCAGAGCGACTGGCCGACCGAGCGGACGCTCGACCTCGCCTGGGCGCGCCGGTTGCGGGAGAACGGCTGCCGCGTCGTGGTCGTGCTGAGCGACGTGTACGACACCGAGCCCGACGTGTTCGGCTTCTGGGCGCCGGAAGCGGACGCGCTGGTCCACTTCAACAGCGAAACCACGCAGCCCCTGCGCTCCGGGTACGTGGAGAAGGCGTTTCCCGCGCACGGCTTGCCGATGGACGCGGCGCTGTTCGCCGGTCCGGAGGAGGAGAAGGAGTTCGACGTCGCCGTCATCGGCGGCAACACCCGCAGCCGGCGCGAGATGCTGGTGCTGCTGCAGGCCTACGGCGTCGAGGTGGCGGCCTGCCTGCACCACCGCCTGACCCGCAACGCGCCGACCCTGGAGCAGTACGGCCTGCTGACCCGCAAGGGCAAGCTGACGCTCAACACCGGCCGGGTCGAGAAGGCGCGCGCGCTCAGCATCGTCACCGGGCGCTGCTTCGAGGCGGTGCTGGCCCGCACCGTGCTTTTGGAGGAGGCGGGCAGCCGGCTGCCGGATTTCCTGCTGCCGTTCGTGCACTACGTGCCCTTCGCCAACACCGACCAGCTGGTGGGCTTCGCCCGCTTCCTGCTGAAGAACGACGACTATCGGCGACGCATCGCCGACCAGGCGTTCGACTGGCACCGCCGCCATTTCGGGGCGGACCGCTTCTGGCGGGCGCTGCTGGGGCGGCTGTTCTGAGCGGTCGCAGCGGCTCCTGCCCTTGGCGCAACGTCCTATGACCGCTCGTCGTTGTGCGCTGCAACGCTGGTAGTACCATCGACATTTCGACCAGCGTTTCCAGCGCTTTGCGCGCATAGGCGCAAAAACGTCATGGTCAAGCCCCCGTCGTTGACTCAGGCAGTCCGGAGGGGTAATTCAATGCGCCAATCAATACGCCACCGTTCTTTTCCGTCTCCGCTTCACCCGCCGCGCGGCGCTTTCTTCCAGCGCCCGGCAGCCGATCAGAGGACGACCCAATGGCAAACGGCAGCAGTCGGCCGCTTTCACCGCACCTTCAAGTCTATCGCTTCCAGTGGACCATGGCGCTGTCGATCACGCACCGCATCACGGGCGTGGGGCTGTTCCTGGGCACGCTGCTTCTCACCTGGTGGCTGGTCGCCGCCGCCGCCGGACCGGAGGCCTTCGCGAAGGCGCAGAAGTTCATCGGCTCGGGCATGGGGCTGCTGCTGCTGTTCGGCTGGACCTGGGCGCTGTTCTACCATCTGGCCAACGGCATCCGTCACCTGGTGTGGGACGCCGGCTACGCGCTCGACCTGAAGAACGCCGAACTGGGCGCCTACATCGTCGCCGGCGCCTCGCTCGGCCTGACGATCCTGGCCTGGATCGTCGGTCTGGCGGTGTGGTGAGGAGATAAGAAAAAATGACGACGCACTCGGCCAAGAACCTCCGCTCGCCGCTGTCCGAAGCCCGCGGCCTCGGCTCCTCCAAGTACGGCACCGAGCACTGGTGGCACCAGCGCCTCACCGCCATCGCGCTCGTCCCGCTGACGATCTGGTTCGTCATCGCGGTGATCTCCCACCTGGGCGCCGACTACGCGCAGTTCACCGCCTGGCTGAAGGGCTCGCCGCTGTCGGCGATCCTGCTGGTCCTGACCGCGGGGGTCACCTTCCACCACGCCCAGGGCGGCATGCAGGTGGTCATCGAGGACTACGTCCACGTCGAGTGGCAGAAGCTCGCGGCCATCATCGCCGTGAAGTTCCTCTGCTACGCGCTGGCCGCGGCCTGCATCTTCGCCGTCCTCAAGATTTCGTTCGGAGCCTGACGCGCCATGGCGAACGCCTATCAGATCATCGACCACACCTATGACGTCGTCGTCGTCGGTGCCGGCGGCGCGGGCCTGCGCGCCACCTTCGGCATGGCCGAGAAGGGCCTGAAGACGGCCTGCGTCACCAAGGTCTTCCCCACCCGCTCGCACACCGTGGCGGCGCAGGGCGGCATCTCCGCCGCGCTGGGCAACATGGGCGAGGACGACTGGCGCTACCACATGTACGACACCGTGAAGGGGTCGGACTGGCTGGGCGACCAGGACGCCATCGAGTACATGTGCCGCGAGGCCATCCCGGCGATCATCGAGCTCGAGCACTACGGCATGCCGTTTTCGCGCACGGCCGAGGGCAAGATCTACCAGCGCGCCTTCGGCGGCATGACCGCGCAGTACGGCAAGACGCAGGCCTACCGCACCTGCGCCGCCGCCGACCGCACCGGCCACGCCATGCTGCACACCCTGTACCAGCAGGCGCTGAAGCACGAGGCCGAGTTCTTCGTCGAGTACTTCGCGCTCGATCTGATCATGGATCAGGACGGCGCCTGCCGCGGCGTCATCGCCTGGAACCTGGACGACGGCACCATCCACCGCTTCAACGCGCAGCTGGTGGTGCTGGCGACCGGCGGCTACGGCCGCGCCTACTTCTCGTGCACCTCGGCGCACACCTGCACCGGCGACGGCGGCGGCATGGTGATGCGCGCCGGCCTGCCGATGCAGGACCTGGAGTTCGTGCAGTTCCACCCGACCGGCATCTACGGCTCCGGCTGCCTCATCACCGAGGGCGTGCGCGGCGAGGGCGGCTACGTCACCAACTCCAACGGCGAGCGCTTCATGGAGCGCTACGCGCCGTCGGCCAAGGACCTGGCGTCCCGCGACGTGGTGTCCCGCTCGATGACCATCGAGATCCGCGAGGGCCGCGGCGTGGGTGAGCACAAGGACCACATCCACCTGCACCTCGAGCACCTGCCGCCGGAGATCATCCACCAGCGCCTGCCCGGCATCGCCGAGACGGCCAAGATCTTCGCCAACGTCGACGTCACCAAGGAGCCGATCCCGGTGCTGCCGACGGTGCACTACAACATGGGCGGCATCCCGACCAACGTTCACTGCGAGGTGGTCCGCCCGACCGCCGACAACCCCGACGCCACCGTGCCCGGCCTGATGGCCATCGGCGAGGCGGCGTGCGTGTCGGTGCACGGCGCCAACCGCCTGGGCTCCAACTCGCTGCTCGACCTCGTGGTGTTCGGCCGTTCCGCCGCCAACCGCGCCGCGCAGATCGTCGAGAAGGGCAAGGTGCGCGACCTGCCGGCCAACTCGGCCGACTTCGCCCTGGACCGCCTGGACCGCACGCGCAACGCCAAGGGCGAGGTCCGCGTCGCCGACCTGCGTCTGGAGATGCAGCGCGTGATGCAGAACAACTGCGCCGTCTTCCGCACCGGCGAGGTGCTGGAGGAGGGCAGCAAGCTCATCGACCAGACCTTCGCCAAGAAGGGCGGCATCGGCATCTCCGACCGCTCGATGGTGTGGAACTCGGACCTCGTCGAGGCGCTGGAGCTGGACAACCTGCTGTTCCAGGCGGTCGGCACCATGCACTCGGCCCGCAACCGCACTGAGAGCCGCGGCGCCCACGCCCGCGAGGACTATCCGGAGCGCGACGACACCAACTGGATGAAGCACACCACGGTGGCTGTGACGGAGAAGGGCGAGGTGGAGCTGGGCGACCGGCCGGTGCACCTCTACACGCTCACCAACGACGTCCAGGTGTTCCCGCCGAAGGCGCGCGTCTACTAAGGCCCCGGCTCAGAAGGCAAGGAAGACAGACATGGTTGAATTCAACCTTCCCGCCAATTCGAAGGTCGGCGTTGGCAAGACGATCAACGCGGCCAACGGTGCGAAGCGGGTCAAGACGTTCAAGATCTATCGCTGGAACCCGGACGACGGGCAGAACCCGCGGGTCGACACCTACGTGGTCGACCTCGACAAGTTCGGCCCGATGATCCTGGACGCGATCATCTACATCAAGAACACCCTCGATTCGACGCTGACCTTCCGGCGCTCGTGCCGCGAGGGCATCTGCGGCTCGTGCGCGATGAACATCGACGGCACGAACACGCTGGCCTGCCTGAAGGCGATCGAGGAGGTCAAGGGCGACGTCAAGATCTACCCGCTGCCGCACATGCCGGTGGTGAAGGATCTCGTCCCCGACCTGAAGCACATCTACGCCCAGCTGGCGTCGGTGAAGCCGTGGCTGCAGACCCAGTCCCCGGCCCCGAGCCGCGAGCGCCTGCAGTCGCCGGAGGACCGCGCCAAGCTGGACGGCCTCTACGAGTGCATCCTGTGCTTCTGCTGCTCGACCTCGTGCCCCAGCTACTGGTGGAACGGCGACCGCTACCTCGGCCCGTCGATCCTGCTCCAGGCCTACCGCTGGATCGCCGACTCGCGCGACGAGATGACCGGCGAGCGTCTGGACGCGCTGGAGGATCCGTTCCGCCTGTACCGCTGCCACACCATCATGAACTGCACCAAGGCGTGCCCGAAGGGTCTCAACCCCGCCAAGGCCATCGCCGAGATCAAGAAGCTGATGGTGGTGCGGCGCTGAGCGGCGTAGCAGTCCTGCACTACGGGAATGGGGGCCGTAAGGCCCCCGTTTTCGTTTTGGGGTATTGTTTTTTTCCGACGTCTCCGTCCGGTCCCCCTCCTAACCTCCCCCCACTTCGCGGGGGGAGGAACAGGCCCTCCCCCGCGCAGTGGGGGAGGGTTGGGTGGGGGCCCGGTGCGGCCACGCCATCAATATCTTTGTTCGTTCCCCATGCCCGCACTTCCCACGCTCCCCGTCGAACCCTCGGTCCTCCTCTTGTGGATGGACCTCGTCGGCATCTTTATCTTCGGGCTGACCGGCGGCACGCTGGCGGTGCGGCACAAGCTCGACATCTTCGGCGTGCTGGTGCTGGCCATGGCCTGCGCGCTGGCCGGCGGCGTGGTGCGCGACCTGATGATCGGCGCGGTGCCGCCGGCCACCTTCCGCGACGAGCGCTACCTGTGGTCGGCGCTGCTGTCGGGCGTGGCGGCGTTCTTCGGCCACCGCTGGATCGAGCGGGTGAGCCGGCCGGTCATGGTGCTGGACGCCGCCGGTCTCGCGATCTTCGCGGTGGCGGGCTGCCAGAAGGCGCTGGCCTACGGGCTGGCGCCGCTGCCGGCGGCGCTGCTGGCGGTGGTCACCGCCATCGGCGGCGGCATCCTGCGCGACGTGCTGGTCAGCGAGGTGCCCCGCGTGCTGCGCGAGGAGATCTACGCCGTCGCGGCGCTGCTGGCGGCGGTCGTCGTCATCGTCGGCACGCGGCTCGGCCTGCCGGAGCTGCCGGTGGCGGTGGCCGGCGCGCTCGCCGCCTTCGTGCTGCGCCTGGTCAGCGTCTGGCGGAACTGGAGCGCGCCGCGGGCACCCTGGTCTTGACCTTTGGGGTCCTGACCTTTGGGGTCCTGATCAACGCTCGGTCGGCACCGACGGCTGGATGTCGCTGCCGGGCGTCGGCGCGTCGCTGAGGCCGGGGCCGGGCGTGGCGAGGTCCGGGTTGTCGGTGGCCGGCCGGCTGCCGGGCGACGGTGCGTCGGTGTTCTTCGGCGGAGCGGGGCGCAGCGGGCGCGGCGACGGGGTCATCGACATCCAACCCATTGGGAAACTCCTCGGACGTTCGGGACGAGACCACTCAACAAGGCAGATGGGCTTTTGGTCGTCGTTGACCGAGTGCGCTGAGGGGGTATCCTCTGTCGACAGGGGTTCGTCACCAAACGTCAAACAATGGGAGGAAGCCATGGCCGGGCACGGCACCGGAGGAGCAGGCGCGCTCACCTACGTCAGGGGCGCCTGGCTGGAGGGCAATCCCGGCCTGATCGGGCCGATGAGCCACGCCATGTGGCTGGCCTCGCTGGTGTTCGACGGCGCCCGCGCCTTCGAGGGGGTGGCCCCGGACCTCGGCCTGCACTGCGCCCGCGCGGTGCGCTCGGCGCAGGCCATGGGGCTGAAGCCGATGCTGACCGCCGGCGAGATCGAGGAGCTGTGCTGGGACGGCATCCGCCGCTTCCCGCGCGAGGCGGCGCTCTACATCCGGCCGATGTTCTGGGCCGAGGACGGTTTCGTCGCGCCCGACCCCGACAGCACGCAGTTCGCGCTGACCATCAACGAGTCGCCGATGCCGTCGGCCGGCGGCTTCACCGCCTGCCTGTCCACCCGCCGCCGCCCGGCGCCGGACATGGCGCCGACCGAGGCCAAGGCCGCCTGCCTGTACCCCAACGCCGGGCTGGCGCTGAAGGAGGCGCAGGAGCGCGGCTTCGACAACGCCGTCATGCGCGACCCCGTCGGCAACGTCGCCGAGTTCGCCACCGCCAACCTGTTCATCACCAAGGACGGCGCGGTGCACACGCCGGTGCCGAACGGCACCTTCCTGAACGGCATCACCCGGCAGCGCGTCATCGGCCTGCTGCGCGGCGCCGGCGTGACGGTGCACGAGCGCACCCTGACCGTTGCCGAGCTGATGGCGGCCGACGAGGTGTTCTCCACCGGCAACTACGCCAAGGTGGTGCCGGTCACCCGCATCGAGGACCGCGACCTGCAGCCCGGCCCGCTCGCCGCCCGCGCCCGCGCCTTGTATTGGGAGTTCGCGCACTCGTGACCCCCATGGTGAGTTCCGAACGCCGGACGCACCTGGACGCCACGGCGGTCGGGTGCATGGTCCTGCTGTGCGCCCTGTGGGGCCTGCAGCAGGTCGCGATCAAGGTCGCCAACGCGGGCGTGTCGCCGATCCTGCAGGGGGGGCTGCGCTCGGCGGGGGCGGTGCTGCTGCTGTGGGGGTGGTCGGCGCTGCGCGGACAGCGGCTGTTCGCCCGCGACGGCGCGCTGCTGCCGGGCGTCGTGGCGGGGCTGCTGTTCGCGGCGGAGTTCCTGCTGATCTACGTCGGGCTGGCCTACACCAGCGCGTCGCGCGGCGTGCTGATCCTCTACACCGCGCCGTTCTGGACCGCCATCGGCCTGCACCTGACGGTGCCGGGCGAGCGGCTGGTCCGCGTCCAGGGTGTCGGGCTGGCCTGCGCCTTCGTCGGCGTCGCGGTGGCCTTCACCGACGCGCTGCGGCTGCCGACGTGGCGGGAGCTGACCGGCGACCTGATGCTCCTGCTCGCCGGCATCCTGTGGGCGGCGACCACGGTGACCATCCGCGCCACCGCGCTGATCCGCGTGCCGGCGGCCAAGACGCTGTTCTACCAGCTCGGCATCTCGGCCCTGGTGCTGCCGCTGGCGTCGCTGGCGGTGGGGGAGCCGGGGATCGTGAATCTGACGCCGGTGGTGGCGGGCAGCCTGCTGTTCCAGACGGTCGTGGTGGCGTTCGCCAGCTACCTGACGTGGTTCTGGCTGATCACCCGTTACCCGGCGTCGCGGCTGTCGGCCTTTTCCTTCCTGACGCCGCTGTTCGGCGTGCTGGCCGGGGGCGTGCTGCTGTCCGAGCCGATCACCCCGGCGCTGGTCGCGGCGCTGGCGCTGGTCGCCGTCGGCATCAACCTGGTGAACCGCAGGACGCCGCCGCTGCGGGTGCCGGAGCCGGCCGGGGCGGGGACGGACTGAACCCAGGCCGGGCTGGCGGCGGGGGGCGTTTTGAGGCACCCTGTGGTGGTATCTCCGAGGGGTGGGCCATGCAGTTCCGTGAACGCCGCCGCGTGATCCAGGTGATCCGCACCACCTACGACCCGGCGCTGAAGCGCGGCCGCTCGACGCTGCTCGGCACGCTGGACAAGGCCGCCCCCGCCATCGGCGAGGAGCTGCGCGCCGCCTGCACGGCCGACGAGCTGGAGGAGGTGAAGCGCTTCCTGGACGGCCGGCGCGCGGTCGGCGCGGATGCCCTGCCCGAGCAGATGCGCAAGGCGGCGGCCTACTTCCGCAGCCACCACGACGCCGCCGCGCTGGCCTTCGCCGCGGAGATCCGCGGCGCCTGGGACGAGTTGAAGGAGGCGATGCGCGACGCGGGGTTCTCCAAGGAGAAGCTGCGCAAGGCGGCGAAGGCGGCGAAGGAGATGGCGTAGGGGCGTTTCGGCGGCGTCTCCTCGCTGGGGCCCCTCCCAACCTCCCCCCACTGCGCGGGGGGAGGAGTCGATCCCCTCCCCCGCGGAGTGGGGGAGGGTCAGGGTGGGGGCCCGACGCGAGTGCGTAAGCCGGTCGCCGTATGCCGATGATGCGCCAGCGTCGCGCACAGCCGCGCCAGCCACGCATCCCCGCTGACCTCGGCAGCCGCCAAAGCCGCCCGCCGCCGCGCCGCGCCCAGCCGCGCGTCCGCCGCCAATCTCTGGTGGAATGCCCACGCCACCTCGCGGCTCAGCGCCTCCGCCCGCGCCCTCCCGCCGAGCGCCGCCACGCGCGCCACCGTGTCCGGCAGCGGCCCGTCGTAGCGGCGGTGGAGGTCGTCGATCCGGTCGGAAAAGGGCAAAGAACGCGCCATGCGGGCCACTGTGGGCCCGCCGGCACATCTGCGTCAAGGAAATTTATCCTAGGAGAATTTTACTGGCTCGCCCACACGATGCGGGCCATCCAGGCCACCTCGTTGCGCGCGAGCGAACGGTCGGGGTGGGCGCGGTTGATGGACATCAGCTCGATCTTGTTGGCGCTCTCGCGCACCAGCTGCTTGGCCATCACCTCGCCGCCCTTGGTGCGCACCACCACGCGGTCGCCGCGGCGGATCTGCGCGGCGGGGGAGACGATCACGGTGTCGCCGTCGCGGTACACCGGTTCCATGCTCTCGCCCGACACCTCCAGCGCGTAGGCGTGCGGGTCGCCCAGGCTGGGGAACAGCAGCTCGTCCCAGCCGGCGCCCACCGGGTAGCCGGCGTCGTCGAAATAGCCGGCGTTGCCCGCCTGCGCGTAGCCGATCACCGGCACCCGCTGCACCGTGCCCGGCCCCGAGGTCTCGCCGATCAGGCTGACGAACTCGCCCAGCGAGGCGCTGGTCGCCTCCAGCACCTTGGCGATGCTCTCGGTGGACGGCCAGCGCAGCTTGCCGTCGCCGGTGGTCCGCTTGCTCTTGTTGAACGTGGTCGGATCGAGGCCCGCGCGCCGCGCCAAGCCCGAAGCGGACAGCCCGTTCTGAGCCGCCAGCCGGTCGATCGCCCGCCAGATGTCCGAATGTTTCAGCATGGGACCATAGTCTCACAAACCGATCTTTCCGTCCCTAGGATCATATTCATAAATTCCTTGACAGAGGAATATAAACCGAACATAAGGGGAACGCCTGTTCCACTCCGCCGCGAGTGGCCGGGTGGGGTGCCCGGTTCCGGCGAATCGGCCTCCGCATCGGCAATCCCACGGTCCGCATTCCCAAGAGGTGTCCTTGATGGCCCGCGCGCGCATTTTCGTTCCCCGCACGACCGACTCGCCCGGCGGCGTCCCCTTCGGCAGCGCCGAGGAGGCGTGGTTCTGGTCGGTCCAGGCGCAGGAGGCGCGGGCCGACGGCGCGCGCTGCACCGCCGGGCTGGGGCTGGTGCCGCGCCCGTGCGAGCCGTTCGACGTGATGCGCGCGGTCGACCGGCTGTACCGCCAGCGCCGGCTGGTGCGCGACCACCTGCACGTGCTGGTGCACTACGGCCGCCGCCTGATGCCGCCCGACCCCGACCGCTTCCGCGAGCAGCGCGCCAGCGTGCTGTGGCGTGAGGCTTTCGACCACATCGGCCCGCTGCTGCGCGACAAGGGCATCGTGCAATGAGGGCCACGCTCGGCCCCCGCCACCGCGAAAGCGGGGGAGGGATGGGGAGGGGGCAAGGGCCGCTGCCCGTGCCATCGCTCACCGCCTGGGTCGTGTTCTGCGGGCAGGCGGAGCTGTGGTGGCTGCGCCTGCTGCGGCCGGGGTTCCGCCATTGCTTCGTGGCGCTGCACGACGGCCGGCACTGGGTGGTGATCGACCCGCTGGCGCCCTTCACCGACGTGGCGGTGCTGGACCTGCCGCCGGCCTACGACCTGCCGGGCTGGTTCCGCGCCCTCGGCATGACCGTGGTGCGGGCGCGCCTGCGCCGGGGGCTCGCCCGGCCGGCGCCGTGGGGGCCCTTCACCTGCGTGGAGGCGGTCAAGCGCGTCCTCGGCCTGCACGCCCCCTTCGTCCTGACCCCGTGGCAGCTCCACCGCCGGCTGACCCGGCCGGGCGGCTGACGCCCCTTCCCCTACGCCCCACCGGGAGATCCCCCGCATGGCCAAGATCTTCTCCGCCCCCCGGCCGCCGGCGCCGCAGCCGGCGCCTCAGCCGGTGTACGTTCCGCCGCCGCAGCCGGTGTACGTTCCGCCGCCGACCCCCGTACCGGCACCCCCGCCGGCTCCGGCCCCGGTGCCGGACCCTCCGCCGCCCGCGCCGCCGCCGGCCCCCGCGCCCCAGCCGCAGCCGGAGCCGCCCTGGTGGGTGACCAACCCGCCGCCTCCGCCGCCGCCGCCGGCCCCGGTGGTCGATCCGCCCGCGGCGACGCCGGCGCCCGCTCCCACGCCGCCCCCGGCCCAGCCGGACCCGGCGGCGGTGGAGAAGGCGGCGGAGGCGGCGATTCAGCGCCGGCCGCGCAGCCGCACCGGCACGGTAGCCACCTCGTGGCGCGGCGTGCTGAACCCGGACGCCGTGGTGCCCGGCCGCAAGCGCCTGCTGGGGGAGTGAGCGATGGCGCGATCCCCCGACCCCAAGGCCGATGCCCCGTCCGCGCTGATCGAGCGTTTCCGCGCCGCCAAGGCGCGCCGCTCGGTCTGGGAGGCGCATTGGCAGGACTGCTACGACTACGCGCTGCCCAACGGCCGGCCGTTCAACCACGCCGGCACGCCCGGAGAGCGGCGCGTCGACCGGCTGTTCGACGGCACTGCGCCCGACGCGGTGGAGCAACTGGCCGCCAGCCTGCTGTCGCAGCTGACGCCGCCGTGGTCGAGCTGGTTCGGTTTCCTTCCCGGCCCCGACCTGTCGGATGCCGAGCGCGACCGCGTCGCCCCGATGCTCGACCGCGCCGCCGGCATCGTGCAGTCGCACTTCGACCGCTCCAACTTCGCGGTTGAGGCGCACCAAGCGTTCCTCGACCTCGTCACCGTCGGCACCGCCAGCCTGCTGATGGAGGAGGCGGCGCCCGGGGAGGCGTCCTCGCTGCGCTTCACCGCCGTGCCGATGGCCGAGGCGGTGCTGGAGGAAGGGCCGCACGGCCGCCTCGACGCCACGTGGCGCGGCAGTGCGCTGACGCTGGCGGAGATCGGGCGCCGCTTCCCCGGCGCTGCCCTTCCGCCCGGCGTGCGACGGCGCGGCGAGGACGACCCGGACGCCCGCTTCGACGTGGTCGAGGCGGTGCTGCCGGACGGCATCGCCTACCGCTGGACCGTCGTTCTGGATGGCGGCAGCGAGGAGGCGGCGACCCTGGCCGACGGCCGCTTCGCGCAGTCGCCGTTCGTCAACTTCCGCTGGTTGAAGGCACCGGGCGAGGTCTACGGCCGCTCGCCGGTGATGAAGGCGCTGCCGGACATCAAGACGGCCAACAAGGTGGTCGAGCTGGTGCTGAAGAACGCCTCCATCGCCGTCACCGGCATCTGGCAGGCGGACGACGACGGCGTGCTCAACCCCGCCGCCATCCGGCTGGTGCCCGGCACCATCATCCCGAAGGCGGTCGGCTCGGCCGGGCTGACGCCGCTCGCCAACCCGGGGCGGTTCGACGTGTCGCAGCTGGTGCTCGACGACCTGCGCGCGCGCATCCGCCACGCACTGCTGGCCGACCGGCTGGCGCCGCTCAACGACGCCCGCATGACCGCCACCGAGGTGCTGGAACGCTCGGCCGAGGTTGGCCGGCTGCTCGGCGCCACCTACGGGCGTTTGCAGGCGGAGCTGCTGACGCCGCTGCTGCTGCGCGCCGTGTCGATCCTGCGCCGCCGCGGCGAGATTCCCGACTTCACCGTGGACGGGCGGCTGGTCGAGCTGCAGTACCGTTCGCCGCTCGCCCAGGCACAGGGCCTGCGCGACGTGCAGGCGACGCTGCGCTGGCTCGACACCGCGCAGCGCCTCGGCGGCGGTGCGCTGGAGACGGTGGACGCCGCCGCCACCGCGCGCTGGCTGGGCGAGGCGTTCGGCGTTCCCGCCAAGCTGATCCGCGCGCAGCCCGTCCCCACGCCCGAGGAGGCGCCGCATGGCTGAGTGGCCCTGGCCCCCCGAACCCGCCGCCCTCGATGCGGACGACCCGGCGCCGAGCTTCGCGCGCTGCTTCGCCGGGCCGGACGGCGCGCGGGTGCTGGGCGTGCTGCGCGCCATGACGGTCGAGCGGGCGCTCGGCCCCGACGCCTCGGACGCGGCGCTGCGCCACCTGGAAGGCCAGCGCGCGCTGGTCGCCACCATCCTCGCGCTGGCCGCCCGCGGCCGCGGCGAGGCCCCCTGACACGCACAAGGAGATCCCCATGGCCGACAATCTGCTGACCGCCTCCACCGCCGCGCCGACGGGTGTGCCGGACAAGTTCCTCGACCCGCAGACCGGCGCCGTGCGCGTCGATGCCCTGGTGAAGTCGTACCAGGAGCTGGAGCGCCGGCTGGCGGCCGGCGGCGCCGTCCCCGCCCCCGCGTCCCCGGACGGGTACGCCATCGCCTGCGACCACGGCCTGTTCGAGCCGTGCCCGGAGGTCAACGCCCGCCTGCACGCTGCCGGCTTCGCGCCGGCGCAGGCGCAGCTGGTCTACGACCTCGCCGCCGAGCGGCTGATGCCGTTGATCCAGGAGCTGGTCGCCGAGTTCCAGGCCGACCGCGAGGTGCAGCGCCTCGTCCAGCACTTCGGCGGCGACGAGAAGTGGCGGGCGGTGTCGCGCCAGCTGCTCGCCTGGGCGGCGAAGAACCTGCCGGCCCCGGCGGTGGAGGGGCTGTCCACCACCTATGAGGGGGTGATGGCGCTGTACCGCATGATGACCGGCTCCGAGCCCTCGGCCCTGGCCCGCGGCGACGCCCCGGCCGAGGGCGGCGAGACCGAGCTGCACACCCTGATGCGCGACCCGCGCTACTGGCGCGACCGCGATCCCGGCGTGGTGGCGCGGGTGACCGAGGGCTTCCAGAGGCTGTATCCCGGGGGGCGGTGAGCTGCGTTTCTCGCGCCGGGTCCCCCCTCCCGACCTCCCCCAACGCCGCGGGGGGAGGGCTGGGTGGGGGCCGGCGCAGACACCTCCGCGACTTCATTTCACCCCGTCGGGATTCGATGTTGCTAATTTGAAATGAAAGCGGCAGGTTCCGCAGCAGGAAGCTAACCGGTCCCCCGCGGCGGTGTATGGTTCTGCGTCGGAAGATCCGCTGGCTGGCTCTGTTCAGCCTGATCGGCTGCCTCGCGGCGGCGGGTCCGGCCTATGTGCTGCTGCAGCACGGCGTTTTCCCGTTTCTCCTCTTCGTCGCGGGCGCGCTGGCGCTGGCGTGGCCGGCGTCGGGGCTGGTGGCCGAGCGCATGGCGCGGCTGATCGACCATGACGAGCGGCTGACCGGCATCATGCGCAACGTCGGCGAGGCCATCGTGCTGGTCGCCGACGACGGCACCGTCGAGGAGCACAACCCCGCCGCCGAAGCCCTGTTCGGCCGCCCCGACCTCGACGGCGCGCCGTTCGCCGCGCTGTTCGCCGAGGCCGAGCGCGGGCGGGTGGCGGCGCTGCTCGCCGCCGGGATGCGCGGCGGTGCCTCGGTGCAGGAGCCGGCGCTGGGCATCGAGCGCGCCGGAGCGCGGATCGAGGCGTCGCTGGCGATCTCCAGCCTCGACGTGCACGGCCGGCGCAGCACCATCGCCGTGCTGGCCGACGTCACCCAGCGCCTCAAGCACGAGCGCGAGCTGCTGCGCCTCGCCACCCGCGACCGGCTGACCGGCCTGCCCAACCGCGCGATGATCGAGTCCCTGCTGGAGGCCGCGGTGGCGGAGGCGCGGCGCGACGGCACGCGGTTCGGCGTGCTGTGCCTCGACCTGTCGCGCTTCAAGCTGATCACCGACACGCTGGGCCATCAGGCCGGCGAGCGGCTGCTGATCGAGGTGGCGGCGCGCATCCAGGCCACGGTATCCGGCGTCGACGTGGTGGGGCGTATCGGCGCCGACGACTTCGCGGTGCTGCTCGACCGCCTGCCGGAGCCCGAGCACGCCGCCGCCCTCGCCCGCACCGTGCTGGCCGCGTTCGACGACCCGGTCGACCTGGACGGGGCCGGGCACTACGTGCGGCCGTCGATCGGCATCGCGCTGTTCCCCGACCACGCCGACGACGCGGCCGAGCTGATGCGCGCCGCCGACACCGCGCTGTACGCCGCCAAGCGGCAGGGCGGCAAGCGCTGGGCCTTCTTCCGGCGCGAGATGGCCGACCAGGCGCGCCGGCATCTGGCGCTCGACCGCGACCTGCGCGCGGCGCTGGCGGCCGGGGAGTTCCGGCTGTTCTACCAGCCCAAGGTGTCGCTGGCCGACCACGCGCTGAAGGGCTTCGAGGCGCTGCTGCGCTGGGAGCGGCCGGGGCACGGCGTGGTGTCGCCCGGCGAGTTCATCCCGGTGGCCGAGGAGACCGGCTTCATCGTCCAGCTCGGCGACTGGGTGCTGGAGGAGGCCTGCCGGCAGCAGCGCGCGTGGCTGGACCACGGGTTGGCACCGGTGCCGGTGGCGGTCAACATCTCGCCGCGCCAGCTGCGCCAGCGCACCGCGGTGGATGTCCTCGCCACCATCTCCCGGCACGGCCTGCCGCCGGGGCTGATCGAGGTCGAGATCACCGAGGGCGCGGTGGTGCAGGACTTCGATCACGCGCTGTCGGTGCTGGCCGGCCTCAAGGCGGTGGGCATCCGGGTGGCGGTGGACGATTTCGGCACCGGCTACTCCTCGCTCAGCTACCTGAAGCGGCTGCCCTTGAGCACGCTGAAGATCGACCGCTCGTTCGTCGCCGGGGTGCCGGGCGGGCGCGAGGACTGCGGCATCGTCTCCACCATCATCGCCATGGCGGGCATGCTGGACCTGGACGTGGTCGCCGAAGGCGTCGAGCGGCCGGAGCAGGCCGCCTTCTTGCGCCATCACAACTGCCTGACCGTCCAGGGCTGGCTGACCGGACGCCCGGCCCCGGCCAAGGAGGCCGGCGACCTGCTGGCGGTGCGGCTGAAGCAGACGGCGTAGACCTCCCTCCCCACGCCCGGCGGGGGGACGGAAGGGGCCCGCGCAGCGGGAAGGGTGGGGGCTACGGCGGGACTGGCAGGCGTTGTTTCTCGTGTGCGCCGCTGCCCCCACCCAACCCTCCCCCGCCGGGGGCGGGGGAGGGCAAGAATGTCCGCTACGCCGTTCCCATTGTCTCCCGCCGGGCGTTCGCCCGCGCGGACCGCAGCGCCGCCAGCGCCTCCGCCTGCCCGAAGGGCTTGCTGAGCACCGACAGGCCGTCGGGCACGCCCGCGGCCAGCGCCTCGCTGTAGCCGGTCATCAGCACGATGGGCAGCGCCGGACGGCGCTCGCGCAGGCGCTGCGCCAGCTCCAGGCCGGACAGGCCGCCCTCCATGACGATGTCGGACAGCACCGCGTCGAAGGCTTCGCCGGCGTCGATGCGCGCCAGCGCCGCCGGGCCGCTCGGCGCCCAGGTGACGCGGTGGCCGGCGGCGGCCAGCATGCCCTCGGCGGCGCGGGCGACCTCGGGGTTGTCCTCGACCAGCAGGATGCGGCCGGCGTCGTCGGAAACGGTCTCGTCGGTGCGCCGCGCCGGGCGGACCGGCGGCTGCACCGCGCGCGGCAGGTAGAGCGTGAAGGTGGTGCCCTCGCCCAGCCGGCTGTCCGCCGTCACCGCGCCGCCGGACTGGCGGGCGTAGCCCATCACTTGGCTGAGGCCCAGGCCGGTGCCCTTGCCGACCGCCTTGGTGGTGTAGAACGGCTCGAAGATGCGGCCGAGGTCCTCGGCGCGGATGCCGGTCCCGGTGTCGCGCACGCGCACCACCACATAGTCGCCGCCGAGGGGATCGCCGCCGAGGCCCGCGACGCGGCGCCCGCCGGCCAGGGTGACGTTCTCGGCGTCGATGTCCAGCCGGCCGCCGCCGGGCATGGCGTCGCGGGCGTTCACCGCCAGATTGACCAGCGCCACCTCCAGCCCGTCGGGGTCGGCGAAGATCGGCCAGAGCTCGGCCGGGACCGCCAGCGTGACGGCGATGTCGGCGCGGGTCGAGCGCGAGAGCAGCGTCAGCAGCTCGTCCGCCCGGTCCTGCAGCAGGAAGCTGACCGGCTCCTGCGGGCTGCGCCGGGCGAAGGCGAGCAGCTGGCGGGTCAGCGCCTCGCCGCGCTGCACGGCGGTGAGGATGGCGTCGGCGTAGCGGACGACCCTCTCCGTGTCGTGCGGCCGGTTCCGGATGGACTCCGCCCCGCCCTGGGCGATCATCAGCAGGTTGTTGAAGTCGTGCGCGACGCCGCCGGTCATGCGGCCCAGCGCCTCCATGCGGCGGCCTTCCTCCAGCGCCGCCTCCTCGGCGCGGCGGGTGCGCATCTCGCGCGCCAGCAGCCAGAGGAAGCTGGCGACCAGAAGCAGGCTGAGCACCGCGCCGCCGGCCAGCAGCCACACCGCGCGGACGAACGGCGCCGTGTACATGTCGCGCGGGATGCCGACGTGCACCGACCAGAAGCTGTCGGGCAGCACGCGGTAGGCAACCTTGGTGGCGTGGCCGTTGATGGTGTTCGGGCCGTCGTACAGCCCCTTGGCGGCGGCCGCCCGCGCCGCCAGGGCGCCGTCGCTGGCCTTGCGGCCGATGTGGTCGGGGTTGCCGCCACGGCTGGTCGCCACCACGAGGCCCTCGGAATCGACCACCGCGGCGACCCAGCCCGGCGGCAGGCCGTGGTCCAGCAGCCCGCGCACGCCGTCCGGCATCACCACCGCCGACAGCACGTAGGGCAGCCGGTCGCCGCGCTGCACCGGCACCCGGATGGCGAAGGCGGTGTGGCGCGGTCCGCGCACGATGGGGCCGATCACCGGGCGCCGCGTCTGGACGATGCGCGCGTGGCTGTCCGGCTCCACCACCTTGCCCATCCGGCCGCCGACCGGGCCGGGAACGTCGACCAGCCGGTTGCCCTCCGGGTCGCTGAGGCTGACCCGGCGCCACAGCGGGCGGCCCTGGCGGACGCGCTCGGCCAGCGTGGCGAAGGCGGCCTCATCGACCGCGCCGTCGAGCAGCGGCGACTGCGCCAGGGCCCGCAGCACCTCGATCTGCGCCGCCAGTTCGCGGTCGAGCAGGGCGGCCACGCGGTCCACCTGCTCGAAGGCGCCGTCGCGCATCTCGTCCTGCAGGTGCATCAGCCAGGCGGTGCTCAGCGTGGCCGACAGCACGACCAGCGGCAGCAGCGCGGCCAGGACCAGCAGGACGAGGGGGCGGCGGCGATTCATGGGGCCGGGGTCATGGTGGCTGGCGGCGGATGTGGGCGGGGGCGGCAAGCACCAGCATAACCGCACCGCGCGAGGAATCCTACAGCGCCACCCGTGACATTGCAGACGGCAAGATTGGAATTTTTTCCTTGACGCGGGGCGGTGATCGTTCTACATATGTTCTCGTCAAGGCCCGAGGTGCGTCTCCCCTCCACCCCGGTCCGCGACGCTTCCGCATCCCCCGATGCACCCTGGGAAAGGCCGGCTGGACAACCCGTGAGGGCCCGCCGGCCTTTTCTTTTTGCGCACGCCCGCGGCCGGGCGCGTGGGCCCACGCGCGCCGACAACCGATGGGGCGGGTGCGCACCTCCCGACATGCCCATCCCTCTTCGTCCGGAAGGAGCGTATTCCTATGTCCACATCGGTCGCCCAGGCCTTCGTCAAGCAGTTCGAGCGCGAAGTCCACGAATCCTACCAGCGCATGGGCTCCAAGCTGCGCAACACGGTGCGCAGCAAGAACAATGTCCAGGGTGCCTCGACCGTCTTCCAGAAGGTCGGCAAGGGCACCGCCATGGTGAAGGCGCGGCACGGCGCCGTGCCGGTCATGAACCTCGACCACGAGCCGGTGGAGTGCCTGCTCGCCGACTACTACGCCGGCGACTGGGTCGACAAGCTGGACGAGCTGAAGACTAACATCGACGAGCGGCAGGTCATCGCCAACGCCGGCGCCTACGCGCTGGGCCGCAAGACCGACGAGCTGATCATCGCCGAACTGGACAAGTCCACCGTCTTCGCCGGCACCGCCGCCGACGGCCTGACCAGGAGCAAGGTGCTGGAGGCGTTCGAGCTGCTGGGCGCCTCCGACGTGCCGGACGACGGCCAGCGCTACGCCGTGGTCGGCTGGAAGCAGTGGAGCCAGCTGCTCTCCATCGAGGAGTTCGCCAGCAGCGACTACGTCGGCCCCGACGAGCTGCCGTGGCGCGGCACGCAGGCCAAGCGCTGGCTGGGAACGCTGTGGGTGCCGCATTCCGGCCTGACGCTGAACGGCACCGTGCGCCTGTGCCACTGAAATCCAATGATATTGATCTTGTTGGATTTTTCTGCCGTTTTGCAAAGTTTTGCAAACGGCTCAGTTAACGCGTCTGAACGCACTCCCCCATGCCGATTTGCTGAACGGAGTCGCCTTGGCTCGGCGTGCAGGGTACGCGCGATCTCCCTACAATGTTCCCTTTACGTGCCCACAGCTTGTCGATATCCACAGAGTTATCCACAGAATTGTATCTCTTGACACGGAAAGGGCTCTATGCATCGCCGCATGGTGTCCCACTTTTAGGAAGGAGCAGATGCGCAAATGTGGTATCAACTTATTCGAGTTCGCTCGCAATCTGGTGTGGTGAGATATTTTGTCGCCACGTCAAGCCTTTTTTCGTATGCGGGTTGACTCGTTTGTGGGTGCGTGCGCATTATCCACCTACGTCCTCGGCGCCGGAAAGCGGTGTTGCCGCCCCGATTTCCGACGCTTCTCGCGCTTGCGGCTGTCCAGTCGCGCGCATGCTTATGCTATTTTTGGGAGGTTGCTATGACCGAGCAGGACAAGTTTCTCGCCCGGTTTGAGGACATGAAGGCGCGTGGATTGATCGACATCAAGTTCTTCGTGACCCCAGGCTCGGAAGATACCGTCGACAAGTTCTTCGCCGATGCGAACCGGATCCACGATGCGGTTGCGGATGATCGCTCGCGCCGCCATGCTTCGTGGCCGCCTCCCAAGGTCCGCTACGAATTCGGGGTTGACAGCCTTTGATCCTATTTAACTTGCCAGCGTAGACAGGCGGTTTGGGATCGCGTATGAAGGGCGGATCATCTGATCCGCCCTTCTCTTTTGGCCGAGGTCCCCGGTGTCGGAGCTTTTGTATAAGCGTGTTGATCGCATTTTGGATGGTGTTGATAAACGTGATGGATACCGCTTCCATCCGTACGATCTGAATGTGATCACCGAAGCTATCCTTGGGGAAACTCTCGTTGATCAGGTGCAGTTTGTGCCATTTCCGGCGGCGCCTGATGGGATCATTGTTGGCTTTGTTAAGGTGTGGACTTACAGCGCAGGCGTGTACGCTGATGCTACAACTGTTGCGGATGTCCACTATCTTGAAGACCTCTCCGAAGAGTGGAGGAATTTTGTCGTATGTAAGGAGCTGTGCCAGCTGATTTGGGTTGACCTGCCTGCAACGCGTGTGTCGGACAGGCATCATCTCATTGATCTGGCGGAACGCTTGATGAGCGACCGCTTTTTCGACAGCGAAGAATCTTGCGAACAGAAGGTAACAGAAGATGCAGCGCTTATCGCTGCAATGGAGCTTCTCTGTCCATTTGAGTTTCGCGAGATCATGATGAAAGATCTTGTCGCTGGCACACTCTCAAAGGACGCTATTGCAAGGCGGTTTAGTATTCCGCTTGTGGTGGTAAACTTCCTGTTCAATCCAGTTTACCACGATTATGTGCGGAAGCAGGGTCGTGCGCGCTTCTTGCCAGCTCAGAAGCCTAGGGTCGTTTCGCGTCAAGGCGAGGCTGGCTAGAAGATAATATGACGTGGCTTCCAATTATGAAGCCACGTCCTGTCATCTCTCTGCTTGTCTGGGCTGATGCGCGTTCCTCAAGTTGAGATAAGCAGTCTGATCTTCATGAGGGCGAGCGGTGCACAAAGCTAGTGCACTGAACCAGACAGATCGTACCGTTTGCATATCGACAGACCCAAGGCGCTCCGGGGTCTGCGCCGAGCTACATACGTACCGGTCCGTCTGGTGCGCACCACTAGCGGTCTGGTAGCGGCCTATCGAGCCAGCGCCACCACGTTGCCGACGACCGGCTGCGCCATGGACCGCGCCAGCTTGGTGAAGGCAGACAGTGCCAGCTTCTTGGTTCGCGCTTGGTAGTCGCGCAGGCTGGTCTCGGATCGTCCGGCGTGGCCGGAGATGGATGAGACCTCGGCGTCGGTGCATTCCGCTTCGAACAGGCGGGTGATCGCGGTGCCGCGCTGGTCGTGCCAGTGCAGGTCCGTCTGCGGCCCGAGCACCTTGTCGCGAAGCTTCCGCCACTGGAAGTCGATGTTGCCGGGTTCGAGTGCGCGATAGCCGCGCTCGCCGTCCCAGGGCAGCAGAGTGCCGCAATCCGGTAGGGCGAGCAGCTCGTCGATCAGCTCCTTCAGCGGCGGCAGTGCGAACACCGGCAGCCACACCTGGGCGGCAGTGCTCTTGGCTGTCTTCGACGGCGTGTAGTGCAGCCATCCGTCGCGGACCTGATCGCGCGTGATGCGGCACATGTCGCCTTGCCGCATCGCCGTCAGCATGGCAAAGCGCATGGCCCGGCCGAGGTGGGGCGAGGCGGCGGCCAGCAGCTTAGCCTCTTGGTCGGCGGTGACGATGATGTCCTTGCGCGTGCCGTGGCCGGTCAGGCGCTTGATTCGGGCGGCGTGGTTCACGTCCACCGTTCCGCGGTCGTACGCAAACTGGAGCAACAGTGACAGCAGGCCCATCATCTTGTCGGCCTTGGCCGGCGTGTCGGCCATCTCGTTGCGCCAGTTGTAGAAGTCTTCCCGGACCCGCCGCTTGCCCAGATCGCCGACCGTCTGGAACTCGAACTTGTCGATGATCTCACCGATCATGCGGTCACGATCCTGCCGCGTCTTGGGCACGAGCGCCTTGTACTCAGGGCTCTCCTGATAGGCTTTCGCGATGATCTTCCAGGCGGACTCGGGCGCCTTCATCTTGCCCCTGCGGGGGCGTCCGGCGCGGCGGGCGCGGCGAAGGCTGGCGTCGAACTCCGGGGTTCCCGGCTCGCCGTCGATGGGCTGGCCGCTCTTCCGGTCGTAGTGGTAGACGCGGACTGTGCCGTCAGCGAGCGTGCGCTTGACGGTGTTTATGCCTTTTGGCTTCGTGGGCCGCGCGTCGCCGTTCATAGTCGTCATCCTCCGCCGTCTGATTCATCGACGCGAACGGGCCGTTGTCAACGGCTCGGTCGAGGGCGACGCGATCCCAAGTGATGCGGCCCTCTCGGGCGCCGCGCCGCACGCCGGGCGGCCAGATCCCGGCGGTGACTTCCTCGTCGAAGGTGCTGGCCGACACGCCGAGGTAGGCGGCGGCCTGCTCGCGACTGAGGAAGCGAGGCCAGAAGGGCAGTCCGGCAATGTCGGCCAGCTTGGCGGTCATCTGTGGGTCTACTGGTTGGGCGTCAAAAGCACGGTTAGCGGCGCGTGGTGATTGCGGTGCAGCGTGATAGGACTGAAAGCAGCCGTATGCCCCGCTCCTTGCCGCGGTGCAGCATGTTGACGCGGACTGAAAGAGCGCAAAGCTGACGGTTCCGTTTGCGCAGCGCCTGGGCTTGACCGACCTTGTGAATGCGCGATAGTGGATGCGAACCACAAGTCAGTATAGAAGCGGAGCGCTGCCGTGATATTTGACAAGAAAGTCGCCGCCGCTTTGCATATTGAGGCTGCAATCTATTTGTACTTTCAGGGGAATTATGCATGCGTAGCGACTTTGTGCGGGGCAGCGGAAGGCGCATTGCCTCAGCCGCAAAAGGATTATGTGTTTGCTGAGGCCAAAAGAAAATTATTTGGTCAGCTGCAGTCCCCTGAAAGGGATATTGTAAGTGTAATGAATAGGGAGCGCGACTGGCTGAAGCATTATAACGCTGATCAGCCACAGCATATTGTGATAACAGATCCAGTTGCCAAGTTTTGGATCTATCGAGCCATGTCGAAGTATTTTGCGCTCTATGGGAAGGATGCATTGACGGCTCCGATGAAAGAATTCTGGAGAAAGGTTGCTGCGTCACCGAATGACTTTCAGGCCGGAACCTCCGGGGTCCATAGCGACTAGGACTGGCTTCCAAGCGCCCTTTGAATGCGGCATCAAACGGTCGATTGCTGATCAGTCCGCCGGGGGCGGCTGCTGATTGAGCAGCAGGCCGGCAACGGCAGCGAGCAGGGCGCGCAGGGCCGCGTTGCAGATGGTTCTGGCCTCGAACACGCATCGGGAGTCATCCGGGGCGCGCAGAGTGGCGAGCCATCGCCATCCGCGCCCGCTTACCGGCTCGTACCGGTACTGGACGATGCGCCAGCCCGCCGGCATCGCCTTGAGGGTTGCCCGAAGGTCTCCGTCGTCACGCGTGTAGGCCGCCGGCCAGCCGTTTCGGTCGGACTTCGGCAGCGTGATGGAGTCGGCCGGCAGCAGCGCTGCCATGCGGTCGAGCTGCACGCGGGCGCGGTGGTCAAGATCCTGCCCGCCAACCGACCGCTCGCGTGCCTCGTCGGACAGACAGGCGGCCTGCCGCAAGGCGTCTATAACTGAGGGTGGTACGGCAAGAGCTTCGGTAGGTGGGAGGTCGAGCGGCATTGCTGGCCTCACTTCTGCGGCGGCGCTGCGCGCCGGCCGGTGAACGGGTTGTAGATGCGGGCGCGGTAGACGCGGCCGGCGGCCTGGTCGTCGTACCGCCAGTCGCGGACCATGGCGCTCAAGGCACTGATCAGGCTGCGGCTGCGCCGCCCGCCGGTGCGCCACTGCATCAGCAGCTCATAGGCGGCCATGCCGCGCGTCATCGCGCGGTTCATCCATGCCTTCTGGCAGGGCGGCGAACAGAATTCCTGCTGAAGGTGACGGGGCGTGTACTCGGTTCCACATTCGCGGCAGGGACACGGCGGGTAGGTTGTCCGCACCGTCCGTGCCCGCGCAGGGCCGGAGACCACTCCTGGGGCATCCTGCGAAGAGCAACTAGTTGCTTTGTCGTTGCCGCAGAGCATGGCGCTCGTCCGCTCGACGCAGCCGCGCGGGTGCAGGCCAGCCAGTGCCGCCGGCTGGCCTGCTCTCGGGTCGGAACATGCGCGTGATTGCCGGACAAGGGGCCGGCGCCCTCACCGCCACTGCGGCGGCTACCGGAAGGGGCGAAGCCTCACCCGCTCGGGCAGCCGTCGCCGGGGCCGAAGCCCCGGCGGTGATGCCTCACGCTGCCTCGGCGAAGTGGCGGAGCCGCTCGGCAGCCGCGTCGCGGGCCGCTTCGCCGTGCTGCGTGATTTCGTCAGTAGTGAAGCCGGCGTTGCGCAGGTCGGCGATGCTGCACGAGCCGCGCCCCTCAGTGGCCTGGACGATGGCGTCGGCCATGCGGCGGACGATGGCGGGGTGCTTGGTCTTGGCGGTCGGTGCGTGGCGCATTGGTCGGTCTCCGTGAAAGCCCCGGCGGGTGGGACGCACCCGCCGGGAAGGCTAAGGGAGGAAACGCATCCGGTCGAAATACCCCGACCGGATAGGCGAGACCGAGCCTATACGGGGTAAAAATACCCTGTCAACAGCTTTCGGATAAAATTACCCGTTCTGACCTACATCCATTTCCAGCCGCCGATGACGCGGCCACGGATGTGCGCCTCGGCGAGCGTCCGCTCGTAAGGCTGGTAGCGAGGATTGTCGGAGCTGATCACGACCCGCAAAGGATCGGAATGCGCAACCACCTGTACGCGCTTGATGACGAGCGCCAGCCCGTCCCAAACGACGAAGATGCCGGGCGGCGACGGGGTGGTGTCGGCCGTGTCAACCATGACCCGCTGCCCTGGCATGAGCGACGGTTCCATCGAGTCGCCGAACACGGTGATGATCTTCAGATCCGACGCTGGTGCCGGCGTGTAGGAGCGAATCACATCCTGCGGCACGCGCCAGATATGCGTGGGGTTCTCCGCCTCAACTAGTGCGCCTGGGCCGGCGCTCGCGCGCACATCCAGTTCGGTGATAGGCATGGTGCCGTTGGGCTCTGCCCCTCCATCATCGCGCGGGTGCGGTTCGGGTGGCAGATCCGGCGAGGTGGTGATGTTCTCTCCCGATTCATCTTCGCCCGTCAGATCGCTCGCCGCACAGCCGAGAGCCTTAGCGATCTTCCGAATCGTGTCGGTGCGCGGGTTCTTCGACTTGCCCAGCAGGATATTTTTGACCCGGCCGGCGGGCACTCCCGCTCGCCTTTCCAGCTCCGCGATGGTGAGCTTCAGCGCTTTCATCCTTCGTTGGATTTCGCGCGCCAGATCAGTCTGTTGGGCGATGTCGGAAGTCATTGGGGAAGTTTACCCAGCCTAGGCGCTCACCCAAACGGATAAAATTACCCTTGCGAAAGGGGTAAAAATATCCCAGCATCGCCCGTCATGAACACTCGTGACGCATTTCGTGCCCGCGTTGAGGCGTTCCTCAACTCGTCGGGCATGTCCGCCGCCCGCTTCGGGACCGAAGCCGTTGGCGACCACAAGTTCCTGAAGCGGCTGACCTCCGGGGCCGGCATCACGCTGACGGTGATCGAAAAGGCGGAAGCCTACATGGCGGCGCACGGCAACAGCTGCGAATGCGCCGCTGTGCATGCGGCCGAGTAGGGAGGCGCCGAGCATGGCCGACCTCCACACGCCGTTGTCCGAGACGCCCGGCGCCAGCCGGCTCCGCGAACTGCTCGCGTCGCTCGCTAAGACGTCGTCGCCCGTCAGTGCGCCGTCCGCGGTTCGTGCGCCCGAAGCGCCGCAAGGACAGTCTCGATGACCGCCGCCGCGTCCTGTCGCCCGCCGGCCGGCAGCAGCTTCAGCGTGTCGGCAACGGCCCCTTCGACCCGTTCCAGGCCGGCGCCACTCGCCGCCAGCTCGCGCGCCAGCACGGCGCAGAGCGCCGTCAGCGCGGCGATCTGCGCGCCCATCCGGCCGGTGATCGCCTCCATCGCCTCGACGATCTGCCGCCCCTCCGGGGACAGCGCGCCCGGCTCCGTCTCGTCCATCGCATCGCTCCATCGGTCGCACGGCGCCGATGGTAGCCGCCGCGGGGGGTAGGCCGCCATGGCGCTGCGGAATCCCCACCAACCCGACCTGGGCCTTGTGCTGCTGGCCGCGCTCGCAGCACTCGCCCTGTGGATCGTGGTGGCGCTGGCCTTCGGTGTTTCGGCTGTGTCTCGGCATGGGGCGAGTATCCTAGCGCGAGAGCAAGCCGTCTTGTTCAATCGCTCGCAAGGGTTCGGACGATGACGAAGCAACGGCCTCCGCTGACGGTCGAGGATGCGGCCACGCAGGCGCTGGCGATCCTCGGCGACGAGGGAGCGGCGCGCGCCACCGGCAAGAGCGCGCGTCTGGTGAGGTTTTGGGGCGATCCGGACGATGACGGCCACCGCATCCCGCTGCATCAGGCGCAGGCGCTCGACCTCGCCTGCATCGCCGCCGGGGCGCAGGCGCCCTTCTACCAGCATTACCGGGTGCTGATGCGCAGGGCGGCGGTCGCCGCTGTCGATCCGCAGCACCCCATGGCGCGGCTGAGCGAGGTCATGTCCGAAGTGGGCGACGTGGCCGGAGAGCTGCGCCAAGCCCTGCGGCCGGACGGTGCCGGTGGTTCTGCGATCACCGCCAGCGAAGGGCGCGACGTGCTGCGGGAGATCGCCGAGGCGCGGGCTTCGCTCGACCGCTTGGAAGCCGATGTCATCGCCGCAGTGCCCGAGTTGGCGCACCGCGAGCCGGCGTGAGGGCGAGGCCATGCAGTACGGCGAGCCTCGCGCCCTCACCCCTGAAACCATGCTGCTGTTCGCCGCTGCCCAGGTGCGGCTTGGCCGGGGCGCGGAAACGGACCGCGCGCGGCTGAAGGCTGCGGTCGTGGTCGCGCGCGACCGGGTGCACACGCCCACCGAGCGAGCCCTGCTCAACGCGGCGACTGCTTACCTCGCCGGCTCCGGCAGCCTCGACGCGCTGAGCGCGGCCGAGCTGGCGCAGACCGCCGCCGTGGTGCCCCCGCGCGGCAAGCCGGCGGCCTCGGCGGAGCCGTCGCTCTTTCCCCCCAACCCTACCCACGCCGCGCGGGCCGCGATGGCGTCGGAACTTCTGGAGGATCGGTCATGACCGTGATGGTGCTGCCCGCGAACGGGCTTTCCTCCGGCGATGTGGTCACCGTGACACGCTTCGCCAAGGTGCTGGCCGCGAAGCGCACGGCCACCGATGCCCGCGACCTGTTCGAGCGCCGCGGAGTGCGCGGCCTGTTCGCTGTCGCCGGGGAGGCGGAGCGGTGCGCCGCCTGCCTCGACGGCCTGGGGCTCGGCTCGCTCGCCGCGACGAACCGGGCGCTCGCCGCGCGGATGCGCGGCCGGGCCGCCGACCTGCTCGGGTGAGGTGCGGCCATGTCTCGCCCTGTAAAGGCCCTCAGTGTCCGCTCGCCGTGGTGGTGGTTCATCCTCCACGGTGGGAAGGACGTCGAAAACCGCGACTGGCCGACGCGCTTCCGTGGGACCGTCTATCTGCACGCCTCGAAGTGGTGGCGCACGGTCGAGGCGTTGGAAGACATGCACTATGCCGGTCCTTTGGCCGAGCGGTTCGGTGCGCCGAAAGTGACCATGGACATGGTGCGCCCGTTCGGCGGGCACCTCGTCGGTAAGGTGGACATCGTCGGGTGTATCGAAGACTCGCCGCAGGCGCCGGTCACGAGCCCTTGGTTCGTCGGAGAGTACGGGTTCGTGCTCGCCAATCCGGTGGCCTTCGTCACGCCCATTCCGTGCCGTGGCATGCTCGGGTTCTTCACGCTCACCGACGACGTGCTTGCGCTGGCGGAAGCCGCAGAGGTGTCCCATGGGTGACGCCTTCACGGTCCGGCCGCTGGTCATGGCCGACGCTCCGGCGCGCCTGCACGAGCAGGTGGTCGAGGTGATCCAGGCGGCGCACCGCCGCAGCGACGGCACTCTGCCGGAGCGCTTCCTGTCTCCGGCCCTCTTCGATCAGGTGTACGACGGCGTGTACTCGGTCATCCGCGACCGCGCCCGCTTCCTCGTCGCGCTTGCGGACGGCGCGGTGATCGGCGTCGGCGGCTACCGTCCGGCCTGGTGCTCCGGCCACGGCTGGGAGCTGGCCTATGGGGCTGTGTTGCCGGCGTGGCAGGGCATCGGTGTCGGCATGGCGCTTCTGCGCGCCCGTCTTGACGCCATCGCTCAGGCGGGCAGCACCGGCGACTTCATCATCGCCCGGTCCGGCCGACCGAGCACGTTCATCCGGCTGGGCTTCCGGCAGGTGTCCGTGTCAGATCCGCTGCTGCTGGTCGGCACGGTGGGCATGTCGATGCCGGCGGCGCAGCCGGTCGAGGTGAGGGCTTCGGCATGAGCGCTCCCGTTCCCGCTCGTGGACGGCTCGACCGCTGTGTCATGCCTTTCCTGCTGCCCGTGCTGATGGCTGTGCTGGCCTTGTCCGTCGTCGCCGTCGCGCTGCTCGGCCCGCTTCGGGAGGTTCGGCCATGACCGAAGTCCCCGGCCCCGAGTTGGTGGAAGCGGCGCTCGCCTATGCGGAGCGTGGCTTCGCGGTCTTCCCCTGCGCAGAGCGGGGCAAGATGCCGGTCAAGAAGGAGGGGTTGTTCGAGCACGGCGTCAAGGAAGCCAAGAGGTCGCCCTTCTGGATTCGGAAGTTCTGGGCGCAGTGGCCGACCGCCAACGTCTCGGCGGCGGCGGGCGAGGCGTCCGGCTGGTGGGCGCTCGACGCCGACGTGAAGGCGGAGACGGGCGAGGACGGCTTCGCCACCATCGCGCTTCTGGAAGAGCTGTTCGGCGAGCCGTTGCCGGCGACGTTGGGGCAGATGACTCCGAGCGGCGGGCAGCATTGGCTGTTCCAGTATCCGGGGCGGCCGGTGCCGAACTCGGCGCGCAAGCGGCTGGGGCCGGGGCTCGATACGCGCGGCGACGGCGGGTACATCCTGGTGGCGCCATCCATCCATCCGAATGGTCGGCGGTACGAGTGGACCTCCGACCCAAAGACCGCGACCATCGCCAAGGCGCCGGATTGGCTGCTGCGTCTGCTGTTCGGCGCCGCCGACGACCTCGAATGGCTGCGCCAGCACCTCGACGGCAAGGACCTGCCGGACTGGCTGAGCAAGCGCATCGGCATCGCCCCGCCGAAAGCCTCCCGCGCCGCCGCTCCGCCGAAGGCCGACCGCGTGTCCGCCTATGTGCGCAAGGCCCTGGAAGAGGAATGCCTGAAGGTCCGCGCCGCCCCTCCGGGAACGCGGAATCAGACGCTGAACGAGAGCGCTTTCACGCTGGGCCGCCTCGTCGGTTCCGGCGCCCTGCCGCGCGACGTGGCCGAGCTGCATCTGCGCGCCGCCATGCTGACCTGGGACGGCGTCGAGCCGGCCAAGCGGCAGCGCGACGAGAAGACGCTGATCAGCGCCCTGGAGGCTGGCGTCTTGCAGCCGCGTGACCCGCCGGAGCCGCAGCCGCCGCGCCAGCAGGGGCGCCCGCGCTATGTGCGGCCCGGTCGCTCCGCCCCACCGCAGGCCTC
This sequence comes from Azospirillum sp., assembly GCF_050789165.1. Taxonomy (NCBI): domain Bacteria; kingdom Pseudomonadati; phylum Pseudomonadota; class Alphaproteobacteria; order Rhodospirillales; family Azospirillaceae; genus Azospirillum; species Azospirillum sp. The sequence continues at coordinate 24,091 of NZ_JBOZRT010000054.1, read as the reverse complement.
GGCCGGCGACCGTGGCGCGCTGATCGGTCACGCGCGGGCGATCTGGCAAGCGCGGCAGCCGCTGGACGGGACGCCCGCCGCCGACTTCCTGCGCGGCGAGGGCATCGACCCGGCGGCGGTTGGGCCTTGGCTCGGCTATGTGCCGGCGCTCGACCGGCTGTGGCCGGGGCCGGGCGGCGATCCCGTCTGCCTGGGCACCACGCCCGCGCTCGTCGCCGGTATGGCGCGCTGGCCGGACCGTGGCGAGCGGCCGGAGATTGTCGCGGTGCTGGCTTACTGGCTGCGCCGCGACGGCAGCCGCGCCGACTTCTACGACCCCGGTACGGGTGAGGTGGTGCCCCCGCGCGGCCTGCTGGGCGCCTGGGAAGGGGCGGCGGTGCGTCTCGGTCGAGGCCAGCAGGGTGCGGCCACGCTGCTGCTGGTAAGCGGGATCCTCGAAGGGCTGCGGGCGCGGCTGGCAACCCCGGAGTTCCCGGTTTGGGTGGCGGGCACGGTGGCCGCCATGGGGCGCGTGTCGGTGCCGGAGGGCATCCGCGAAGTGATCCTGCTCGGCGCGGGGCGCTCGAAGCCGGAGACCATCGCCGCCGTCTGCGCCGGCCTGGGGCAGGGCCGTGGGCGGGTGGTCAAGCACGTGGTGCGGACGAGGGATCAGGCCGCATGACGAACTCGACCATGACCGAAGCTGAGGCGCAGGTTCTGGCGCGGCAGTGGATCTATCAAGTTGCCTCCCAGGTCCACCAGTTCGACCCGGAGCGCGGGGCGGCAAAGGCCGTGCGCGACCTGCGCCGTCTGCTCGGTCACAAGCCGAGCAAGGCGGCCCGTGCCTACCGCTGGCGCTGGGGCGATGTCTACGACCTCATGTGGCCGGTGCTCGTCGAGACCCCGACCTATGCCGCCCGCATCCGCCGTACCATCGCCGCCGCGGAGCGGCGGGCGGTCGCGCGCGAGATGGGGAGGGCGGTCGCGTGACAAGTTCGACCAAGTCCGAACCTTCCCTCCCCGTTCCCCTCCTGTTCGATGACCTGCCGAAGGTGAAGGTTGCGCCGGGCGGTGCGGCGCCGCCTGCAGACGCGTGGCGTCCGTCCGAGTGGCTGTTCGCGCCTCTGGTGCCGCAGCGCTATCGGTTGATCATGGCCGACCCGGCGTGGGAATTCGCTCTGCGCAGCCCAAAGGGTGAGGGCAAGGCGCCCCAGAAGCACTATCGGTGCATGCCGCTGCCGGCGATCAAGGCCATGCCGGTGCGGCAGCTCGCCCACCCCGATGGCTGCCTGCTCTGGCTGTGGGGCACGTGGGCTATGGCGCGTCTGGCCTGGGAGACCATGGACGCGTGGGGCTTCACCTACGTGACCGGCGGCCCGTGGCTGAAGACCACCAAGCACGGGAAGCGGGCCTTCGGGCCGGGCTACGTGCTGCGCGAGTGCACCGAGTTCTTCCTGCTCGGCCGCATGGGCTCCCCGCCCTACGGGCCGGGCTGCACGTCCGAGCGCGGCCTGATCGAAACCCACCACTTCGAGGACGGCGAGCCGCTCGCCATCGAGGCGCTGGCGCGTGAGCACAGCCGGAAGCCCGACGAGCAGTACGCCAAGGCGCGCCGCCTCGTCCCCCACGGCCCGGCTTGCGAGCTGTTCGCCCGGCAGGCGTGGCCCGGCTGGGAAGCGTGGGGCAACGAAACCGACAAGTTCCAGGCACAGGGAGAGACGCCTTGACGCCGCGCCAACCGGCCGGAAGGGGAGCGCAGCCCAGGCGGCGGCCTCTCCGCCCTTCCCCGCACCCCTTCCCCCAAGAGTGGCCCTTCGGGCGGCTTGCCGTCTGGCGCGCTGGCCTGGGCAGGGGCTGCTCTGACGGCTGCCGTGGTGCGGGCAATCGGGCGCAATTATGTGGGCGGGCTGCCAGCGAAGAGCAACTAGTCGCTTTGTGCAGCGGGGGTGGTCATGCCGGATGACGCGCGGATCCCCGACGACATGCGCGACGCCATCGCCGACCTGCGCGACAGCATCCACAACGCTGAGCCGGTCGCGACGCCGCCGGGCGGTTCCCCGCCCGGACCGCCGGAGCGCGAAGAGGGTGGTGACCCGCCCGATGATCGGCACCTTGCCGACTTCGAGCGCAACGACACCGGCAACGCCGCCCGGCTGATCAAGCGTTTCGGCGCCGACCTCGTCTACGTGGACGGGATGGGCTGGGTCTGCTGGGACGGGGACAGTCGGGAGGACGGAGGCCGCTTTGCCTTCGAGCTGGGCGAGCTGGAGGGTGTGCGGCGTTGCCAGTGGACCCAGGCCAAGATGTACGACGAGGTCGAGGCCCTGAGGAAGGAGGGGCCGCCGCCACCTTCGCCGGAGGAAGAAGGCGAGACCGACGAGACCATCCGCAAAATGCTGCGTCGGGAGCGCATCAAAGCCTGGGAAGACAGCCTGAAGGCCGCCCAGCGGCACGCCCTTCAATCGGGCAACGCCGGCAAGATCACGGCCATGCTCGACATGGCAAAGCCCGATCTTGCCAAGCCCATGCAGGCGATGGACGCGCACCCCTGGCTGCTGACGGTCGAGAACGGGACGCTCGACCTCTCCCCGGTTGAGGCGGACGCGGGGCAAGCGGCGGACGGTTGCTCCGATCCGCCGCCCTGGTCGGCCCGGCGCCGGTCGAGCCGGCGCGCGGATCTGATCACGCGCCGCGTCGCGGCCAGCTATAGACCGGGGGCCGACTGCCCGCGCTTCAAGACGTTCCTCGAACGCATCCAGCCGAGTGAGCCTGTGCGGAAGTACCTGCAACGCCTGTTCGGGTACCGCCTTACCGGCCGGGCCGACGAGCACGTCTTCGTGGTGTTCTTTGGCACTGGGCGCAACGGCAAATCCACGCTGGTGGACGTGCTGCGCCGGGTCTATGGCGACTATGCCGCCACGGTGCCGGTGGGGCTGTTCCTCGACGATGGTCACGTGCGGGCCGACGGGCCGAGACCGTCGCTCGCCAAGCTGCCGGGCGTGCGGGTGGTGTTCATGTCGGAGCCGAAGAAGGGCTCGCGCCTGGACGAGAGCATGGTCAAGGAAACGACGGGCGGCGAGCCCATCGAGACGCGCAGGCTCAACCGCGACCCGTTTGAGTTCCGGCCGCAGTTCGTACCCATCATGAGCACCAACCATAAGCCGGAGGTGCGGGGGCTCGACCCCGGCATCTGGGGCCGCATCCATCTCGTGGGCTTCCCGGTCACCATCCCGGCGGCGGAGCGCGACAAGCGCCTCGGCGAGACGCTGTGGACGGAGCGCGACGGCATCCTGAACTGGATGCTCGACGGGCTGAAGGAGTGGCACGAGCAGGGGCTGAACCCGCCGCAGGAGATCCTCGACGCCGTCGCGGAATACAAGGCCGACAGCGACCCGCTGGGCGAGTTCCTCGACAGCGAGACCGTGGCCGAGGCCGGCAAGCGCGTAAAGACCGCCGACCTGTACGAGCGGTACGAGGACTGGTGCAAGCGCAACGGTGTCGAGCCCCTGAAGCAGAACGGCTTCTCCCGGCGGATGAAGGACCGGGGCTTCCGCACGGTCAAGGTCTCGGTGCTGTTCTGGAGTGGCCTCGACCTGCTTCAGGGCGTCGATGCGCCGGAGATGGGCCTGTGACGCGGTCGCTAGGGAGCAATCGCCAGCCGAGGGAGCAATCTCCGGCGGGCCACCCTTGGGGCGCGGGGGCGGAACTCTAGGATTTGCAGGGGGTCGGGAGCAATGGGGAGCTTAGGGAGCGATTTCGGAGGGTCTGGTGCAGGTGTGCGTGCGCGTGTGCGAGCGCGCTTGCGCGAGCGTGTGCGGAGACGCCCGGTATTGCTCCCTATTCTCCCTAAGCTCCCAAAATGGAATGAAATCAAAGCCTTACAAGGCGAGCCGGCAGGGAGCTTAGGGAGCTATCCGGTTTTTGTAGGGAGCAATTGAGCGGTGAAGGAGCGGACGGGCATGGACGAGCGGGCGGAAGGGGATGGCGCCGATCTGCCGGTGCAGGTGTGGGAGGCGGTGCTGGGCGTCGCTGCTGCTGCGGCTGGGCGCAAGGAAGGCCGTGAGGCCATCGCTGGCTTGGCACGGCACCTTTCGGAGGTGCCGGGCTGCGACGAACTGGCGATGCGTTTGGCGATGCTGACCAAGCTGAGCACCCAAGAGTTTGCCAGTCTAAAGGGCTGGGTGGGGGTGATGCATCGGGGCGGCAAGCTGACCGACACCGAACTGCGCGCTGCGCGTGACATCGGGCGCGGCATCGAGCAGGCGGTGGTCGTTGTGGCTGACGGTCTTCGGGCGGTGGACCCATCCAGGCTCGTGGTCGATGGGGGCAAGCTGCCGACGTTCTCGCTAGGTGGCATGACGCGCACCGCACCCGAAGTGGCGCGGGTGGAAGCGTGGCGGGCCGAGGTACGGGAGCGCCCAGCCATGCGCGCGGTGGTGAGGGGCAGCCATGGCAAGATGCCGGTCGATGCCCTGGTGCTGCGCGTTCTGGTGGAGGGCGTTGCCCCGCGGCGGCTCGATGCAGAGCTTGGCCTGAAGCACGGTCGGGCACAGCAGGCGGTGCTCAGCGAGTTGCGCACGTATGCGCGGATGCACTTTTCCGCTTGACAGATCGGGGACGCTTTCGGCACCGTCCCTGTAATGCTACCGAAGTACGCCCGGCGGGTTAACCCGACCGGGCGTTTTCTTTTCAACCATGCCCTGGAAGCCCAACAAACCCTGCGCCGCGCCCGGCTGCGGAGCGCTCGTGCCTGCCTCACAGCGATACTGTGAGGCGCACGAACGCCAGCACCATCGCGAGCACGACCGGACGCGCCGAGCCTCGCAGCCGTGGCGTGCTTGGTACAACACGGCACGGTGGCGGGTGCTTCGTGCGTGGCGGCTCACCACCGAGCCGCTGTGCCGCATGTGCACTGAGGCAGGGCGCATCACGGCGGCGTCCATCGCCGACCACGTCGAGCCGCACCGCGGCGACGAGGCCAAGTTCTTCGACCCTCAGAACACGCAGTCGCTGTGCAAGTCCTGCCACGACAGCGACAAGCAGCGGGCGGAGCGCGCGCAATAATGTTGCGACCCTTACACCGTGTAAGGCTGACCGAGGGCAGGGGTAGGGGGGTGCAAATCGCTCCGACCCTGACCCCTGAAGACCGGACGCTTCCCCAAATTTTCTGCTCCGCAGAAATCGCGAACTTTTTTTTGAGCGTTGGACATGACCCGCGGTCGTAAGCCGCAGCCGGCCGAGGTCAAGCAGGCGAAGGGCAACCCCGGCAAGCGCCGCGTTGCCCAGACGCCGGCCGACTTGCCCGCGCTCGGTTCGACCGCCCCGGCCGACTTGCCCGCGCGTGCCCGCAAGATTTGGGACGAGCTGGCTCCGGAGCTGGCCCGCCTGAAGTTCCTGCGCTCGACCGACCGCGAAGCCTTCGCGCGCTACTGCCTGCACCTATGCCGGTGGTGGGAGCTGACGAAGGCGCTGGAGAAGAAGGGCGGCGAGACCTACGTGACCGAGAGCGCCCACGGCACCATGCGCCGCGTGGATCCCGACTTCCTCGTGCGCGAGCGCATCGAATCGCGCCTTGAGACGTTGGAGGATCGCTTTGGCCTCTCCCCGGCGGCGCGTCAGCAGCTCTTGCAGCGCATGATGTCGGCGCCGCCCCCGGCGCTGCCGGCCGGCGGTCTGTTTGGCGAGGATCCGGCCAAGCCCGCCGGTGATCAGCCCGTCAGCCCGCCGAAGCCGCCCGCCTCTCCGGTTGGCCTGCTCGCGAAGGCGCAGACCCGTGTCCACTGAGATGCAGGCCGTCCCGCCGATGCCGCGCGGCGGCGATAAGCTTGGCGCGTGGTTCGACGCCGCAGCGGCCGACGCGGCGGTCGCCTTCTTCCCCACGTACCTGCGCCACACCGAGGCGGAGTGGTACAACAAGCCCTTCGAGCTGTCGGTGTGGCAGGCGAACTTCGTCCGCGCCGTGTTCGGCTGGAAGCGGGCGGACGGCACGCGCCTGATCCGGCAGGGCTACCTTGAGGTTCCGCGCAAGAACGGGAAGACCGAGTTCGCCGCCGGCCTGTCGCTGCTGATCATGGTGGCCGACGGCGAGTACGGCGGACAGGTCTACTCGATTGCCGTCAACAAGGAGCAGGCGGAGATCGTCTTCCGCAAGGCCGGCGTCATGGTCGGCCTGTCGCCCGACTTGGCCGCCGCGGTCGAGGTCTACAAGACCGCGCTCTACTGCCCGGAGCTGGCGGCCAGCTTTAAGCCGCTGTCGTCGTCGCCCTCGTCCAAGCACGGCTTCAGCCCGTCCGGCGCGGTCGCCGACGAGCTGCACGAGTGGCCGGACGGCGAACTGCACGACGTGGTGCACAAGGGCACGGCGGCGCGCCGTCAGCCGCTTGAGATCCTGATCACCACCGCCGGGCAGACCGGCGTCGGCTACGGCTGGGAACTGCACGACTACGCCCTGAAGGTGCTGGGCGGGGAGATCGAGGATCCGACCTTCCTGCCGGTGATCTTCGCCGCCGATCCCGAGGCGGATTACCGCGACCCCGCCGCTTGGAAGAAGGCCAACCCGAACTTTGGCACGTCGGTGAAGCCCGACTACCTCGCCGCCGAGGTGGCGAAGATCCAGGGCAATCCGCGCCGGGAGGCGAACTTCCGCCGCTTCCACCTCAATCAATGGGTCGATCAGGTCAACGGCGGCCTGCCCATGGACGATTGGGACAAGTGCAATCTTCGTCCCGTCACCCTCGACCTGCTCGCGGGTCGCCCGTGTTGGGGCGGCCTCGACCTGTCGAGCACGACCGACCTCTCGGCGCTGGCCCTGTTCTCGCCGGCCGAGGATCTTTCCGGCGTCTGGGACGTGTGGTGGCGCTTCTGGCTGCCGGTGCCCTCGTCCAAGGCGCTGGCTGAGCGCGTGGCCCGCGACCGCGTCGCTCTCGACCAGTGGATCAAGGATGGCTGGATCCGCGGCACCGAGGGCGACGTGATCGACTACGACGTGATCCGCGCGGAGATCACCGGCGGTGACACCGACCTGTCTCGTCTGATCGGCCTTCCCGGCGGTCGCCCCCTGGTCGAAGTCGTGGACCTGCGTGAACTCGCGATCGACCGTTTCAACGCCACACACATCACGACGCAGCTTACCAGCGACGGTGTGACGGTCGTGCCGTTCGGGCAGGGCATGGTGTCCATGTCCGCCCCGTCCAAGGAGTTCGAGCGGTTGGTGATCGGCCATCGGATCAACCACGGGGGCAACCCGGTCGCCCGCTGGATGGCGCGTTGCACCACCTTCGAGGAAGACGCGGCCGGCAACATGAAGCCGGTCAAGCCGCCGCGCCGGAAGACCCCCAACCGCATCGACGGCATCGTCGCCGGCATCATGGCGTTGGGGCGCGCGACGGCTCCGCAAGAGCAGGGGGGCTGCGTCCCGGCTTCGGCCGCAGAAGTGTTCGGAGGCTTCGTATGAAGATCGGTCCGTTCGAGTTTCGTCTGTCGCGTCGCTCTTCGGAAGCGCCTTACGATCAGTGGCAGAACATCCCCTTCTTTGGTTATGGGGCTACGGCGGCCGGTGTTGCCGTCACGTCCGAGAACCCAATCAGCCACCACACGGTGTTCTCGTGCATCAATGTCATCGCCGAGGGCGTGGCGATGCTGCCTCTCTACCCGTACCGTGGGCGCAAGCCCAATCAGCAACTGGCGACGGATCATGACCTGTTCGAACTGCTGACGGTGGCGCCGAACCCGTTCATGACGGCGTTCGCCTATTTCAAGCTCGTGATCTTTGAAAAGCTGCACTACGGGAAACACTACTCGCTGAAGGACATCGACCCGGCGACGGGGCGCTTGCGCGGCCTCTATCCCATCGAGCGCGGCCGGGTGCTGCCGTTCTGGTACAACGATCCGGAGACCGGTCTTCAGCGCCGTGCGTACCGCGTGACCGCGCCCAGCGGTCGGAACGCCGTGTTCCTGGAGGATGAAATCTTCCACGTCCAGAACCTGCCGATCCTGCGCGGCGCGTACTACTGCCTCGACGGCCTGTCGGTCTGGCAACACTACCAAGCGGAGACCATCGGCGGCGCCCTGTCGGTCGAGCAATCGGCGAACAGCGCTCTCGCCAACGGCGCGGTCCTGTCTGGGCTGATTTCGGTGAAGGCGCCGTTGTCGGACCCGGTGGCGAAGGAGATCCGAGAGCAGGTGCAGGACCGCTACGCTGGCCCCGGCAACGCCGGAAAGATCGGCGTATTCGGGCACGACGCGACCTTCGTTCGCATGAACCAAACGGCGGAAGAGGCGCAGCAGCTCGAAACGCGCAAGTTCAACCGGTCGGTGATCGCCGGCATCCTGCGCGTTTCGGCGCACCTGATCAACGATCTGGAAAAGGCGACGTTCTCGAACATCGAACACCTCGACCTCGCCCACTACAAGCACTGCCTGACCCCGCACCTGATCGACCTGTGTCAGACGATGCGTAAGGATCTGCTCACGCCCGCCGAGCGGGAGACGATTTACGTTGAGCACGACCCCACCATCCTGCTGCTCGGCGATCAGAAGACGCTGGGGGAGGTGCTGGAAAAGGGCATCCAGAGCGCCCGCTATACGCCGAACGAGGCCCGCGCCATCAGCAATAAGCCGCCGCTGCCGGGCGGCGACGAGCTGTACATCAACTCGGCTTCGGTGCCGCTGCGGCAGGCCGCGCAGGGCATCGGCGCGAAACCCGCGGCCGAACAGCAGAAGAGGGATGCGGTCGATGCTGCGTGAACCCGATGGTGAGAAGCCGGCGGATCTTGAGGTGCGATTCGCCGTCGATATCGAAATGCGGGCTGTCGATGACACTGCGCGCACCTTGCAGGGCTATGCCGCTGCCTTCAACGTCAAGACCAAGATCCGGTCATGGTCCGGTGAGTTCGAAGAGGTGCTCGAACCGGCCTGCTTCGCCGACACGCTGGCGAAGCAGGCTGACGTGCGCGCGCTGGTCGAGCACGATTACCGCTCCCTGCTGGCGCGCACCTCGGCGGGCAACCTCGTGCTCGAAGAGGATGCCCGCGGCCTGAAGTTCAGCATGAACCTGCCGGACACCCAGCTCGGCCGCGACACGTATGAGAACGTCCGGGTGCGCAACTACACCGGCATGTCCTTCGGGTTCATGCCGTTGAAGATGAAGCAGGACTTCGACGAGCGCGGCCGGCTGGTGCGGGTGTCGCACCAGTCGGTCGATCTGCGTGAGATCACCATTACGTCGATGCCTGCTTACCCCAAGACCAGCGTGGCGATCCGCTCGCTGATCACCCGGTCGGCCTCTCTGCTGCCGGGATCGCTCGACCTCCGCCTTCGCATCGCGAAGCTCCGGGCCTGACGCTTCACCGCCTGTCCACCTAACGGGAGTTCCCTTCATGACGCACCGTCCCCTGACGGCGGCGCTCGCCACGCTGTGCCTGGTGCTGGCCGCCGCCTTCCTGCTCGATGTCCTGTCCCCGGCCGCTGCCTTCGCCGCGACCTCCCTGTCGGAGGTCGCCACGTCGGTCTTCGGTCTCTCGCCCGGCGAGCTGTTCGCCTCTGTCGCGCTCGGCGGCTTCACGGTCGCCGAGCTGAAGCAGAAGCGCGCCAAGCTGATCGAGGAAATGGAGGCGCTCTCCAAGGGCGACCTGACCGACGAAACCCGCTCCGCCTTCGACGCCAAGGAAGCCGAACTGACGAAGGTCAACGAAGACCTCCGCCGCGCCGAGACCATGGAGAACGCACGCCGCTCGGTGGCGGTGTCGGTCGCCCCGCAGGGCACCGAGGCGGGCGGGCAGGGCGCTGGCGATCCGGTCGAGCAGCGCGCTGCCCTGCTGCCGCTCGCCGCTCAACCGGCACCGCAGCGCAACCTGGGCGAAGAGTTCGGCGGCTTCGTCCGCTCCTACGCCATGTCGCAGTACTCCATCCGCTCCGGCACGGGCTTCCTGACCGCCGCCGAGGCGGCCAAGGAACTGTACGGCGAGCGCCACCCGGTGACCGAGAACGTCGCCCGCGCGCAGACGATGTCCGACAACGCCAGCGGCGGCTTGGCGGTGGTGCCCACCTACGCCGCCGAGATCATCAAGCTGTTCGGTCCGTCCACCATCGTCCGCCGCCGGGCGCAGGTGGTGCCCGGCAACGCCGATTACCTGAAGGGCAAGACCGGCGCCGCCGTGGGCTACGTCGGCGAGAACGAGCAGGGGCAGGCGACGGGCGTCACCTGGGGCATGCTCTCGATGCGCGAGAAGGACATCAGCGCCATCCTGCCGATCAGCAAGAAGCTGCTGCGCAACACCGCCTTCGGCGTCGAGGTGTACTGCCGCGACGAGCTGATCCGCGCTGCGGCGGAGTTCGAGGATCGCATGTTCCTCTACGGCACCGGCACCGGCAAGCAGGTGAAGGGCTACGCCTTCGCCATCCCCGACGCCCACCGCTTCTCCGCCGTGAACAAGACGGCGCCGACCAACGCCGAGGTCCGCGCCGATCTGCGCAAGCTGCTGAAGGTGGTGGCGAACGCCAACGTGCCGAAGGCCGGCAACAACCCCGGCTGGTTCATGCACGAGTCGGTGCTGCTCTACCTTCAGGATCTGTACCAGGGCGACAACAAGGCCTTCCCGACATTGGAGGGTGAGAACCCGACGCTCTACGGCTACCCGGTGGACACCACCACCCAGATCACCGCGCCGGAGGGAGACGGTGGCGAAATCTTCTTCGGCGCGCACCGGTTTGCGATGATCGGCGACACCGTCACCATGACGCTGTCCACGTCCGATCAGGCGTCCTTCAAGGATGCCGGCGGGAATCAGGTGAACCTGTGGGCGCAGGGCATGCTCGGCATCAAGCTCGACATGAGCCACGACTTCGCCCTGCGGCACGAGCAGGCCTTCGCGCTGCTCAACGCGGTGAAGTGGGGCGGCTGATCGCCACCCGCTTCCTGCCCGCCTGATCACCAGCAGAAGGAACAACCGGCATGTTTACGCCTGCCATGGGCCGCGACGACGCGGCTCTGTTCACCCCGGCCTTCGCCAAGGCCGAATACGACCTCACCGCCGGTGCCGGCTCGGACAACGCCGAGCAGACATGCGCCGCGCTCGACCTACGCGACGACTTCGGCACCAAGCGCTTCGGCACGGCCATCGCCATCATCGCGGCGACGGCCACGCTCGCCGTCGCCGCGACGCTCGTCGTCACGGGCATCTGGGAGCACTCCGACGACGGCGCCACCTACACGGAGATCGGCACCGACGAGACGATGCTGACGCTCACCGGCGGTGCCGGCGGCTCGACCGAGACCGGCGCCGCCGCTCTCGGCTGCAACCTCGCCGAGGCCAAGCGGTTCGTGCGCTTCAAGGAAAAGCCGAACCTCTCCGCGGCGGACACGGACACCGCCAAGGTGTCGGTCGTCTACGTCCTGTCCAGCCCTTCCGAGCTGTGATCCGAGCGGGCGGCCTCCAGGCCGCCCGTCTCCGTTCCGAGGCGAGCCCATGCCCTCCATCGTGACCCTGGACGAAGCCAAGGCGCACCTGCGCGTCGATGGCGCCGACGACGACGCGGACATCACGCTGAAGCTTGAAGCTGCGCAGGATGCTGCCGTGCAGTACCTCAACCGGCCGGTGCCGTGGGCCGATGCTGCGGGCATCGAAGTACCGGTTCCTGCTTCGGTCAAGGCCGCCGTCCTGCTGCTGCTGGGCGACCTCTACGCGATCCGTGAGGCTTCCATCGTCGGCACTATCCACACCGTGAACCCCACGGTTGAGCGGCTTCTGTCGCCGTACCGGAAGGTGCCCTTCGCATGAGCGCCGGCAAGCTTGATCAGCGCATCCGTATCGAGCAGCGCTCCCGCGTCGAAGACGAGGGCGGCGGTGCGGTCGAGGGCTGGGCGCTGCTCGCCGAGGTCTGGGCGGAGCAATGGCCCGTCTCCGGCCGCGAGCGCGCCGAGGCGCAGCAGGTGCAGGCCTCCGCGATGGTCCGCTTCCGCATTCGCCGCCGCACCGACGTGTCGGCGGACATGCGGGTGATCTGGCTGAGCCGCGCCCACAACATCCGGCACGTGGCTGACGCAGGCCCGCGCGAGCCGTTCGTGATCCTCGACTGCGAGGCGGGAGTTGCCCTCTGATGGCCGAGACCTTCCGTGAAGCCCAGGCTCGCTGGCGCGACAGCAACCGCATCTCCGGCGGTGCGAAGCTGCGCCGCTTCCTGCGCAACCTGCCCGAGGCGATCAAGGCCGAGTTGCAGTTCGCCATCGCTGAGGCGGCGCAGGATATCTTCCGCGACGCGTCCGCCCACATTCCGGAGCCCGGCGCGCACCCCTATTCCACCGGCGAGCTGAAGCGCAAGTTCACGGTACGGATCAGCCGCGACGGATTGCAGGCCCGCGTCGGCTCCTGGGGTCGCCGCCGCGCTGCACACATCCACCTCGTGGAGTTTGGCGTTGCCCCGCACGACATCCCGCAGCCTGACGGCACGGTGATCCACCACCCCGGCGCGCGGGCGCAGCCGTTCCTCTTCCCCGCCTACAAAGCAAACCGCGCACGCAGCATCCGCCGCATTCGCGCGGCGGTCCGCTACGCCCTTGAGAAGGCCGCCGCCCGATGAGCGCCGCTTCCTGGCCCTTGCAGGTCGCCATCGTCGCCGCGCTGAAGCCGGCGCTGAACCCGGTGCCGGTGCTCGACGACGTGTCGACGAACACCGCCTTCCCTTACGTGGTGATCGGCGAAGACACCGTGACCGACTGGTCAACGGTGGACCGCGACGGTGAAGAGCTCGACACGACCGTGCACGTGTGGAGCCGCTACGCCGGGCGGAAGGAGATCAAGGAGCTGATGGGCAAGGTCAAGACCGCGTTGCACGAGCAGCGCCTGACCGTTGCCGGCCAGCACCTCGTGTCGCTGCGCTTCGCCTTCGAGACCAGCTTCGTCGAGCCGGACGGCCGGACCCGGCACGGCGTGATCCGCTTCACCGGGCTGTTGCAGAGCCCCTGAGTTCTTCGGTCCGCCGAAGTCCCCGGCCGCCCCCTCGGGCGGCTTTTTTCGTGAAAGGAGAGAGCCCATGGGGGCCATCACCGCATCCAAGACCAAGCTGTCCGTCGGCGGCACCACCGCCTGCGACACCGTGTCGGAGTACGACGCCCTGACCTGGGTCGCCGTCTCGGACGTGACCAACTACGGCGAGTTCGGGCCGCAGTATCAGGAGATCACGTACACGCCCATCGAGACCGGCGTCGTCAAGCGCCTGAAGGGCGCGCTCGACAACGGCAACCTTCAGCTCGAACTCGCCCGCAACCCCGACGACGCCGGGCAGGCCGATCTGATCGAGGCGCTCGCCAGCTACGACAACATCAACGTCAAGGTCGAGCTGAACGACAAGCCCAGCGGCGCCGGTGCCAAGCCGACCCGCTTCTTCTTCCCCTGCAAGGTGATGGCGTACCGCCCGGTGATCGGCGACGGCAACCGCGTCGTCGGCGCCACCGTGCAGCTCGGCATCGACGGCGACGTGCTCGAAGGCGCCAAGGCCGCCGGCTCCTAACACCGAACTCGCGCGCGAGAGCCGGGCCGGCGGCGCTATCGGGACGCCGCCGGCCCATCCTTCCCGATCCCGATGCAATTCCGAAAGACTGGAGTTCCCGATATGTCGAACCCCCTCACCAAGGGCGAAGTCCGCTTCACCGTCGAAGGCACCGAGCACGTGCTGCGGCCGACCATGGCCGCCTTCAGCCAGATCAACCACCGGTACGACGATTACGCCGACCTGATCCGGAAGATCACGCGCAACGACGTGAGCGCCATCGCCTTCGTGCTGCGGCAGGGCCTGGGCTACAGCGACAAGGAGGCGAAGACGCTCCCGTCGCTGATCATGAAGGCCGGCGTGTCCGCCCTGATCGAGCCGACCACCGACTTCGTCTTCCGCATGTTCAACGCCGGCAAGAGCCCCGACGAGGTGATGAAGGAGGAGACGGCGAAGCTCGCGGCCGAGGCCGAAGGCGCCGAGGGGGCCGGCAAGGACGCCGCCGACCCTTTGCTCGGCGCCTGACCTACCGGGAGTACGCGGCCTTGCTGTTTCAGCGCGCCACCGGATGGCTGGGGTGGACGCCGGGGGTCACCCTCCGGGCGTCGATCTTCCACATCGAGATGGCCCTCGACGGCAAGGTCGAGTTCGTGCGGATGACGAACCCATGGGGCGGCGACGAGCCGTCCCAGGCCGCGCCGCCCAAGAGCGACGACGAGGTTGCTGCTGGGCTGGCCGAGTTCTTCCGCTCGCACAAGAACTACCGGGGAGCGGCGGAGGCCTGAGGGCCTCCGCTCACCGCGCGGGGAGATCGCGTTCGATGGAATCGAGTTCGATGGCGATGGCGGCCAGTCGCATGGCGGAGCCGGGTGGGTTCGTGCGGGTGAGCGTCTGCTGCTCGCGCAGCAGCACGTCGCGTCGGCGGTGCAACTCGTCCGCGGTTTCCTCAATCCTCTGCGTGGTTCGCAGAGGTGACGCGGACGGCAGCGCGGGCGTTGGCATGGTTTCGGGCGTGGGCTTGCCGAACATGCGGGCTTGCAGTGCGGTGAAGGTCTGCGGCTCCGCGGTGGCGAGGAAGCGCCGCCCGTCCGTCAGCTTAACGACGAAGACCACGTCGGTGCTGTGCCCGCCGAAGATGCCGCCGAGGATGGCGCCCACCGGGCCGGCGAGCAGACCGCCGAGTGCTGCCCATCCGGCCATGCCCGCCAGCTTGCGGACCGAATGCTCATCGTGCTTTTCGACCGCGGCCACGTCGTCGGGAACGCGGATCGTCGTCGGCGTCCACGCGCCCTTGGGTGTGTAGCTGATGCTTCCGAACCGCAGGCTTACCGGCGTGCCCCACGACGGCTCGATGTCGCCGGCAAGTATCCTGATCGTCCCCACGGGCGCCGCCTCCATCGGTTGAGCCCGGTCCAATGTCGTATCGCTCACTGACGCCTGTCAACCCGCCGCCCTGCGGCGGGTCTGCCCCGGAGCGCCCCAATGGCTGACACTGAAGGCCTTTCCGTCCGCCTGACGGCTGACGATGCCCCACTGCGTCGCGGCTTTATGTCGGCCGAGCAGGCAGTGAACCGCGCCGAGCGGTCGATTGGTTCGTCGCTGGGGCGAATCGACGGCGCGCTTGCCGCCGTCAACGCCCGCACCGAGGGGATGGTTCGCCGCCTCGACCAGCTCGCCGCCGTCGCCGGTGCCGGCACGCTGGGCGCGCTGGCGCAGAAGGCGCTCGCAGCGGCCGACGCCTGGACGCGGGCGGAAGGCAAACTCGCCCTTTACAGCAAGTCGGCGGATGACGCCGCCCAGGTTCATGAAAATCTGTTCCGGGTGGCGCAGCGGTCTCGGGCTGCGCTGGAACCGACCATCGGCCTGTACGCCAGCCTCGCCACGTCGATGGATCGTCTTGGCAAGACGCAGGACGATGCCGTCGGTCTGACCGAGACCATCAACAAGACCTTCAAGATCAGCGGCACCGAGGCCGGGGCGGCGGCGGGCGCGATCACCCAGCTTGCACAAGCGCTCGGTTCCGGGGTCCTGCGCGGCGACGAGTTCAACAGCGTCATGGAGGCGGCGCCACGCCTCGCCCAGGCGCTGGCAGATGGGTTGCGGGTGCCGCGCGAGCAGCTGCGCGCGCTTGCAGAGCAGGGGCAACTCACCGCCGACAAGGTGGTCGATGCCCTGCTCAAGCAGTCCACCGCCATTGACGCCGAATACAAGAAGATGGGCGTCACGGTGTCGGACGCCATGACCATGCTGGGCAACGCCGCTGTGCGCTTGGTCGGTCGCACCGATCAGGCGCTCGGAGCCACGGCGCGGCTGTCGCAGGGCGTCGTGTCGCTCGCCGACAACCTCGACGCTGTCGCGGCGGCGGCGCTGGCAACCGGCGGCGCTGTCGCTGCGGTCTACGTGGCCCGCGGTGTGGGTGCCGCTGTCGCCGCTTCGACCGAGGCGGTGGTTGCTGGCCGGCGACTGATGAACGCGTGGCTCGACGGCAAGGACGCAGCGCTTGCCGCGGCCACCGCCAATCTGCGCGGCGCCCAGGCGCAACTGATCGCTGCCCGCGCCCAGGATGCGGTGACCGGCGGTTTCGTTCGGCAGCGGGCCGCCATCGCCACGCTGTCGGCGGCGCACGACGCCTATCAGGCGGCGTTGGCGCGCAGCACTGCGGGGGCGGTGGCACTGTCCACCGTACAGACGGTAGCGTCGCGCGCCATGGCTGGCTTGAACACGGCGCTCGCTTTCGTCGGCGGTCCGGTCGGCGCCGCCTTCCTTGCCGCCGCCGGTGCTGTGACCTACTTCGCCACGGCCGAGACCGAGGCGGAGAAGGCAACCCGCCTGCACGAGGCGGCCCTGCGCAGCTTCGACGACTCCATCGACCGCAGCACCGGCAAGGTCAAGGACATGACCGATGCTGTGAAGGCCTTGCGCGTTCAGCAGTTGGAAGCGGCGCGCGACGCCGCGCAGAAGGCCGTCGCCCAACAGGAGACCTTCGCCCGCGCCGGTAACTTCAAGATCGACCGTGCCACCTTCGATAGCGGCCTGTCGCGTGCCGACGCGGCCAAGGTGTTCGGGCCGGTTCGCGATCTGCAACAGCAGTTCCTTGACGGCAAGCTCGGCGCCGAAGAGCTGTTCGCCGCCATCGACAAGCTGGCGCGGCAGGACGAGCGCCTGAAGCCGGTGGCGCAGGCCTTCGCCGCCTGGGCCGAGCCCCTGACGGTCGCGAAGCGGCAGGTTGAGGAAGCGGACGCCCGCCTTGCGGTGCTGAACGGCACGGCCACCGAAGGGCAGAAGACGCTGATCGGGCTCGGGGAGAAGGCGACCGCCGCCGCGCAACCCTTCCGCGCGGTGGGGGCGGCAGTGGCCGACCTCGCCGCCAAGCTGAAGCTGCTGGCGTTCCCCGAGGGCTTCGAGCGCCGGCTTGCGGAGATCACCGGCCCCGCGCCCGAACCGAAGGTGCCTGTTGTCACCAGCCTTCAGGACCGCCGGACGAATGACGACGACGTGGCGTTCCAGAAGTGGCAGGCCGATCAGGCCGCCGCGCGCATCACCCTGTCGCGCTTGGTGACGGCGGAGACGAAGAACGAGACGACGCAGGTCGAGCGGCAGGCCGCTGGCCAGAAGCTGCTGGCCGGCGCTCTGACCGCGACCGCCAAGGCGCACGCGGAGAACCGCGTTGCCCTGGCGGAAGAGGTGCTGAAGTACCCGGCCCTCGGCGCCGCCACCGCCAACACCATCCTGACGACGAAGGACTTCGGCACCGTCCTGAAGACCCTGCCGCCCGAGCTGCAAAGCCTGTGGGGTGCCATGGAGAAGAGCGCGTCGGCCAAGCTGTCCGGCGAGGTGGCGCAGCTCACCCAGCAGATGCAGTTGCAGGCCGATGCCGCCGACCGGCTGGCGGCTGCAGCCGGTGCCGGCGAGGCGGCGCAGCGCGCGGCCAACTACGCCAACAAGGAAGCGGAGGCCGCCGCGAAGGGGCTCATCTCCCTGTCCCAGCAGCGTGAGGCGAACCTGCGGGAAGAGGCGGCGGCCATCGTGTCGATCCGCAACGACACGGTTCGCGCCCTCGACCTTGAGACGGCGAACACCAACCGCCTGACCGTCGCCATGGCGGCCGGCGGCGAGGCGTACCGGGCTGCGCAGGAGGAAGAGTACCGCCTGTCGATGATCCGCAAGCTTGGGACGGACGCGACCAAGGCGGGCACCGACGCCCAGAAGGCGCTGAACGATGCCATGGAGGCGTACCGGCGCAACCGTGGAGCCAACGACAACCGCTTCTTCGAGGAACAGAAGCGCACGGCCAACGACAACCTGACCCTCGCTCGGCGCGAACTGGACCTGATGGGGCAGGCGGAGCCGGTGCGCGAGCGCGCCCTTGCCAGCCTGCGCATCCAGCAGCAGGCCGCCGAAATGATGAAGTCCACCACCGCCGAGAACGTGGCGGAGTGGGTGAAGCTTCAGGAGCAGATCGCCGATGTTCAGGCCCTGAAGACCTTCCAGGGCGAGGTGCGGCAGACGGCGGCCAACATCGCGACCTCTCTTGCCGAGAAGATGTTTGAGAAGGGTGGCAGCATCATTGACTGGTGGCGCAACCTGCTGAAGCGGATGGCGATTGAGATCGCCACGCAGAAGTTCATCATGCCTGTGGTGCAGACCGTTGTTGGCGCTGTGCCTGGGCTGTTTGGCATCCAGTCCCCGGCCGGGGCTGGCGGGGCGACTGGGGCACAGCAGGGCGGCGGCTGGGGCAACGTCTTTAACCAGATGGGGCAGGCGGCTGGCGGCTCGCAAACCCAGGGGCTGATCGGTCGGGCCGCGGATTACTTCGGCTACGGTGACCAGTACACCAGCTTCATGAACACGTCGCTAGGCTTCGGCGGGACCGCCGTCGCGCTGCCCGCGGCGACCTACGCCGGCGCCATCGGCGCCACCAGCGCCGGCAGCTTGGCGACCACCGGCGTCGCCACCGCCGGCTCGCTGAACGCCGCCAACGGCATCGCCGGTGCGGGGAACCTCGCCTATCTGAACGCCGCCTACAGCGGCACCACCAGCGGCGCGGCGGCCACCTCCAGCATGACGGTGGGTGGCGCGATGGGCGCCGCCGGCACGGTTATCGGCGGCGCGATGGCGGCCTATGGCATCGGCGGCGCGCTCGGCACCGCGACTAACAGCAAGGCCGTCGGCGCGGCCGGCGGCGCCGCGGTCGGCGCCATGTACGGCACCATGATCCTACCGGGCTGGGGAACCGCCATCGGTGCCGTCATTGGTGCGATCCTGGGCGCGGTGGGAACCCAGAAAAAGTCGAGCCTGTACGGTGGTGCCTACGTCGAGACCGACGCCAACGGCAAGGTCGTGCGGCAGGGCTCCGGCGCCGACTCCACCCAGGAAGACAACCTTCCCGCCATCGAGCGGAACGTGAAGGCCACGTCCGACGTCATGGCTGCCATTGCCCAAGCCGGCGACCTGACGCTGTCGCACAACACGATCGTGGCCGGGGCCACCGAGAACGGCAAGTGG
Organism: Azospirillum sp.; assembly: GCF_050789165.1. Lineage (NCBI taxonomy): Bacteria > Pseudomonadati > Pseudomonadota > Alphaproteobacteria > Rhodospirillales > Azospirillaceae > Azospirillum > Azospirillum sp. Next base: position 5,122 of record NZ_JBOZRT010000054.1, on the reverse strand, counting down.
ACAACCAAGCTGGGCGGCTGGCAGGGGCCGGTGGTCTCCACCTCGGAAGACCCAGCCGTCGCCGCCGCCGCCGCGATGAAGTACCTGATCAACAACCCGGGGAAGGCCGGCCCGACGGTGACTGGCAACGCCGATGTCATCACGGCGTTGAGAAATTCGACGGCCCAGGACTCCGATACGCTGATTAAGCACCTGGACTATGCGATCACCTTCCGTGATCGTCTCGCCGCGATGACAGACAGCGTCGGCTTGGAGGATCAGGCCAAGAAGACGGGTAAGCAGGCGTCCGATGACTTGGCGAAGTCCATCAAGGAGTTCAGGGATACGGCGGTTGAGCTGAAGCTCGATGTCACCGCGGCCAACACCGCCACCAAGCAGTGGGTGGATACTCTGGTCTCCGGTGCCGACCCGAAGACCTACACGACCTGGGAAGCTGCGGCCATCCAGATGAAGGCGCAGTGGGACAACATGCAATCCACCCTGGAGGCGGTTGGCTACACCGCGGCGGAGGCGGGTCAGAAGATCAAGGAGGGTTTCGGCAACAACCTGATGAAGCTGAAGCAACAGGCGACGGCGGAATACAACGCGCTCATGAACAGCGCTCTTGGGCGCGATTACCTCACGCAGATCGGCGGTATCACCGGGCAGCAGGATTCCTACCGGCGTAACCTTGTCGCTGTCGGGTACAGCGCCGACGAGGCTGCCAATATGGCCGCCTCGCTGGTCACCCGGCAGGTTGAGGCCGTTCTGAAGGGACTGTCGGTCGAGGATCTGACCACCGCTGCCGGCAACCTCGGCAGTTGGATGGGCAACTTGGCGCAGAGCATGCTCGACGCTGCCAACGCCAGCGCCGCCGCGGCGAAGGCCGAGCAGTGGCGCGCCGACACCACCAGCCTCGCCGCCCGCGCCAACGCGGCGGTCGGTCGCGATTACCGCAATGCCCTCTACACCTTCGACGCCCAGGCGTTCCAACAGGTCAGCGCGACCGCGGCGGCGGGCGGGAACGTCAGCGGCCTGATGGAGGTATTGGCCGTCGAGCGGGCGCGGACGATGGTCGAGCAGGTGGGCGCGGCCATCGACAAGGAAATCTCCATCCGCGAGCGCTCCATCAGCGTGGCCGAGCAGGAGCTGACGGCGCGTCAGCAGCTCGCCACCTCTCTGCGCCAGCAGGCCGCTGGCCTGGACACCGACGCCAGCCTGTCGAAGTACGATCCCCTGACGCGACTCCAGAAGGCGGAAGCGGCGTTCCGCGCCGCCTTCGCGGTCGCCAACGACAACGACCCCTTGGACGAGGAAAGCCGGGCGGCGGCGGCCCGCCTCGACACGCTCGGCCGCACCGCCATCGAGGCGGAGAAGGCCGTGTTCGCGACCACCCGCTCGACCACGTTCGACGAGGCCCAGGCGGCCATGAACACGGTGGCCGACCGCCTGGACGTGGGCGCGACCCTGGCCGACCAGCAGCTCAAGGCGCAGCAGGACACGGTGAGCGAGCTGAAGAAGCTGCGGGAGAAGGCGACGGCGGCCTTCGACCTTGACCGGATCAGCACGGCCGACCTGTCCACGAAGCTCACGGAAGCGACCACGGCTCTGACCGCGGCGGTGTCGAAGCTGTCGCCCTCGACCACCGGCGGCGAATCGCTTGGCGGCGCCTTGATGGAGGCGGCGGCCCGCACGTCTCCGCAGGACACCGGCCCGGCCGGCGAGGTGACCCTGTTCGGCATGACGGCGGATGGCCGCGTGTGGCGCGACCTCACGCGGGCCGCCGGCTTCGGCGGCGAGTTCAAGGACGGCGCGGCCATCAAGTGGCTGGAGAACAACCCGGTGCAGCGGGCGATGGTGTTGCAGGCGCTGGCCCTGCACCAGCAGATCGCGGCATCTCGAAAGGCCTACCGGCTGGGTGGCATCGTCGGCGGCTACGAAGCCGGCGGCATTGTCGGCAACGGTCTCTGGAACGTGGACAGCGTGCGGGCGCGCTACGCGGGCGGCGGGGAGATCCTGTTGGCCGGCGGCGAGCATGTGACGCGGGCAACCGCCGTCAACGACCGCACCCTGCCGGTGCTCGACGCCATCAACCGCACCGGCCGGGTGCCGATGGTGGACGCTTGGGGGCAGCCGCCCGCGAACGACCGCCGCGCGTCGGGAACCGATGGCGGCGTGGTGGTGCTCGCCGCCGCGGTGGACCGCCTGGGCGGCAAGATCGACGAGCTGCGCAGCGACATGCGCTCGCACGAGGGCGCGGCGCAGGGGCAGCGCTCGCGCATCGCCGTGGGCGCGGAACAGAAGCTCGACGCGATCAAGTCCGAACTGGAAGAGCTGCCGCGCCGCATCGCGGCGGCAGGGGGTAGGTGATGCGGATCCGGCTGTACGAAATCGTCGCCCACCACCGCGCCACCGGCCACCTGCACCGGTGGCATCTGGCGACCGCGCCCGGCTACCGCTCGCGCAGCGATGACACGCCGGCATCGGTGACCTGGCTGCCGCTCGTCGGTCAGTGGGCGTCGGTGGCGGTGCAGGCCTCGGGCGGTGGCGGGCAGGGCATCGCCGTCGATGATCTGAGGCTGATCAACGTCCGCTCGGCCGACGCTCTGCCCCGTTGGGCGAACGTCTTCGACCTGACGGACGGCGTGTGGCTGCGCGTGTCCCTCGGCCTGCGCCCGCTCAACCCGCTGGTCACCGACTACGTGGTGCAGGCCATCGTCGAGCGGGAGGTCGAGGAAGGCGCGTCCTACAGCACGGCAGTGGTCACGTGGCGGGCCAAGGCCGGCATCCTTGCCCCGGACCGGACCGAGCTGCGCCTGCCGGTGTACGACCGGCAGGGCGACTTCGACGCGCCGGTGCTGACGGGGACCTACGCCGGTACCGGCGGCACAGAGGGACCGGCAGAACTGGCGAACGTGACCAAGGAACGGTGCTTCGGCTGGCACGCCGTGGTCATCCCGACCTATTTGGGCGTCGATACGGTGACCGGGAAGCACATGTACTCGGTCAACGGCGGGCACCCCATCGAAGGCGTGCCGAAGGCCTGGGACAAGGCCGCGCCGTACACGCTCGTCGTCGGCACGCCCAGTACCACTGGGCAGTACAGCGTCAACACCTCCACCGGAATCATCCTCGTTGGCGGCGCCAAGCCGGAAGACTTCCGCTGCGAGGTGAAAGGCGACAAGACCGGCGGGGTGTGGCGCCGTCACATCGGCGCGGTGATCAGCCACCTTGCCACAACGGCCGGGCTCGCCTCGACGGTGGACGTGTCGGGGATGGATGCGATCCCGCGCACCATCGGCGTGTCCCTGCCGGCCGGCGACACCACGACCCACGCCGATCTGTACGACCGCCTCGTCGGCTCGGTGCCGCGCGGACGGTGGTACACGGACCTGACCGACCAGCTCGTCGTGACGCGCCTGCTGCGCGCGGTTGAGGCCACGCCGTCGCGCAGCTACCGCAAGGTGGCAGGCGAAACGCCCGGCCTTCGCCCGATGACGGGAACCCGCACCGTCCCCGCGAAACAGGCGGTGGTACGGTACGCCGGCAACCCGTCGCCCAGCGACCAGACCGCCGCGTCGGCGTCGGCCGGCGACGTGGCGCTGTGGTCGAAGGCGTGGCGCGAAGCCGCGTCCGAGGTGGACGCGGCCATCGTCGCGGCCTGGGGCACCTCGACAAAGGTTGCGTACATCGAGACGGCGCTCACCTTGCAGGCCGACGCCGAAGCGGAAGCGCCGCTGTGGGCCGCGGAGAAGGGCGACCCGCCGATGCCGTACGAGCTGAAGGTCAGAGATGGCGCCCCCGGCCTGTGGATCGGCGGCGCCTGCAAGGTGACCGACGATGTCGCCGGCTTCGAGGCCGGGGCGACCGTCGTCGTCACCGGCCGCACCAACCGCGACCGCGGCGGCGGCGCGACCCTCTACGTCGAAAGGTAGACCCATGGGAGTGGGGTATCTGGCCGACCGCAACGAGGTTGCGGACAGCGCCTGCACGATCACCAGCAACGTGGATTGGGCGGAGACTGCACCGCTCACCTCGTTGCGCACGTTGCCGATGATCGACGCTGCGGAATCGCTGGCGCTCGGCACAGCGGCCGAACCGGTGCAGATCGACATCGTCTGGGATGCGCCGATCTTCCTGACCTACGGCGGCCTTCACGACACGAACCTGCGGCAGGCGTCCTACTTCCGGTTCGATGCCTGGGGCGACGAAGACCGGACGGACCTGCTGTTCACCACCACCGCGGCGGACGGCCGCGACCGCCGTGTCGTGCCGGGCCTTACCGATCCGCGGTACATGCGGGCCGGCGCCCCCAACCAGATGAGAGGCGACCTCGAACCGAGGGACTTCCGCCTGTACCCGACGCACCTGCACGTGGCTGTACCGCTGTGCCGCCCCATCGCGGTTCGGTGGACGCTGTGGGGTAGCGCGTACCGGGCCGACGACAGCAACGATACCGGGTATCGGATTGGTCTCGCCTGGGCGGGTGACGGTGTCGGTCTTCAGCACGTCGTTGGCGGCTCCGGCGAGGGCGTGAAGTCGAACGACGACAAGCTCGTCACGCCCGGCGGCGGCGTGTGGGTAGAACCCGGCGTTTCTCGCCGCAGTGCGCAGCTCTCCATGCCGGCGGTCGGCAAGCCGGTGCGCGACACGCTCTTCGACATGTCCAAGCGCGCGGGCCAGAACAAGCCGGTGGTGTGGCTGCCGAACGTGGACCGTCCCGAAGAGTGCTTCCGCTACGGCGGCCTGTTCCGCCGCGCCGACGATCACGAACACAAGTATGTGTCGTCGGAGTACGTGGGCTGCACCATCACCTTGGAGGAATGGAAGGAATGAGCGCGCTCTCCGAAGCCGTTGCGCGTCTGGCGCTGTACAACCTCGACAGATACGACGCTTCTGCCAATCCCTATGGCCTCTCTGGCACAGGCGGTATGGACGCCAACTGGGAGCGGGCGGTTGCTGATATGGCAACAGTCGGCAATGCTGTCGGCAATATGTCGGATCTGCTCGCGGTGGTGGTGCCCACCTTCGCGGTGGTCTGGGACACTGGCACCGCCGATGCTGATCCTGGGGCTGGTAAAATGCGCGGCAATCACGCCACGCTGTCCTTGATCACCCAGCTGTACGTCTCGACCACCGACGC